>NZ_PTQW01000029.1 GCF_004343725.1 Treponema sp. J25 | reverse complement strand
AACAACAATCGCGGCCGTCGTATAACGGCTATTACCCCAGCCTTCCAAGCTGGAGACGTGGGTTCGACTCCCATCGGCCGCTTTAGGTTAGAGGGCCTGCCAAAAGGCGGGCCTTTTTTATTTTAGAGTAAAGTTAGCCTCGAATGATTGCCTAAATCAAAAATTGTTTATTGGGACAACCTGTGATATACTGGGTATACGTTTTATTAAAAAGGATACCCTATGAAATATCTTGTAGTGTACTATTCACGAACAGGGAATAATCGTTATATAGCCCAGCAGCTTGCTAAGGATATACAAGGAGAACTTGTTCAAATTAGACCGCGTCTTAATCCGCTCTTTTCTACACTGTTCAATATTTCTATGGGAAATAATAAATTAGAAAAAGATGTGTCCCAGTATGATGGAGTTATTGTCTGTGGCCCTGTCTGGATGGGAAAACTGATTACTCCCCTCAAAGATTTTATTCGTGCATATCGCAATACCTATAAAAAATTGTACTTTGTAACCTGTTGTGGCAGTGGTGCTGCAGAAAAAGATGGCCCCTTCGGTTATGAAAAGGTTTTTCAAAAGGTACGACAGATTGCAGGGGATAGTCTAATAGCATGTCAGCCTTTATCGCTCGGCAATACGGTTTCCAATGCTGAGCGTGGTTCCTCCGACGAGGTTTTGAACATACGGCTTAACCAGGATACCTTTGTGGGACAAATAAAAGAGGTGTATAACGGATTTGTAAAAACCTTAGAAATCTAAGCGAGATTGATTCTAAGAGAAATAATCGAGAATCTCTTGCTCATTATATATAATTTTTAAAATATAGTAGCTTTTAGTTCTATCTTGTCAAACATCTAACCATATGCAAGAATATCTATATAATTAAATGCTATTAGAGGGAGGGTGCCGGGATGCGGAATTTTACTTTTTATGTTCCCACCGAAGTTGAATTTGGGAAGGATACGGAACATAAGGTTGGCGAGCTCGTAAAGAAACACGGGGGGAGCCGGGTCCTTGTGGTATATGGTGGTGGGAGCGCCCAAAAAAGCGGCCTCCTTGATAGAATTTACGGGCGCCTTAAAGAAGCGGGCCTGGAGTTCCAAAGTATTGGCGGTGTAAAACCCAATCCCACGGTAGAATTGGCTCGAGAGGGGGTTGCGCAAGCTCTGGCCATGAAGGCGGATTTTATCCTTGCCGTAGGTGGGGGCAGTGTCATTGACACCGCTAAAGGGATAGCCCACGGAAACGCAAACCCTGGCGTTGACCTTTGGGATTTCTGGACGGGGGCAGTGAGCCTTCGGAAAACTACCCCCGTCGGTGTAGTGCTTACTATTCCTGCGGCGGGCAGTGAAATGAGCGCCTCTGCGGTACTCACCAATACCGCTATCGGCCAAAAGCGGGGCCTATCTTCAGAACTGAATCGACCGGTTTTTGCCATCCTGAATCCGGAACTGAGTTTTACCCTTCCTCCCTATCAAATAGCCTGTGGTATTACGGACATCATGATGCATACCATGGAACGCTATTTTGTTCCCGAAGAAGATAACGAGACCAGCGAAGCACTGGCGGAAGCCCTGCTGCGAACGGTTATACGAAACGGAAGGATTGCCATGAAAGATCCCCGGAATTACCAGGCCATGAGCGAACTCATGTGGTGTGGCAGCCTTTCCCATAATTCGATTACGGGGCTGGGAAGTCGGGGGGATTGGGCGGTTCATCAACTGGGACATGAGTTGAGCGCCAGATACGATGTGGCCCATGGGGCAAGCCTTTCCACCATGTGGAAAGCCTGGGCCCTCTATGTGTATAAAAGCAATCCCCGGCGTTTTGCCCGTTATGCTCAGCATGTGTGGGGCCTGGGGGATGGGGGCGACGAGGAGCGCCTTGCCCTGGCGGGTATCGATGCGACGGTGGCCTATTTTAAGTCCCTGGGAATGCCCACCAATTTTAAAGAACTGGGGGTTCCTTCCTGGGATGAGGCGCTCTTTGAAGAACTCGCCTACCGATGTAGCTACGGGAAAACCCGGACCATAGGGCACTTTATGGTCCTCGATGTGGAAAAGATGCGGGATATTTACCGCCTGGCAAGCGAAGTGTAAAGACCAAAATCACGTATTACCTATTCTTTTGATTGTTCCCTAGAGAAGAGGGCGGACCATGTTGGGGGCCAGCAATACCATTGTGGGGGCCGGCGAGAAAGGCAAACTGCCCCCTTTAGAAGTAAAAGGATACATGAGGGGCCTTTTTCTAAAAGCCCTTACTCAGGAACCTTGATACACCGGGCTACATACATGGGTCCCAGGCCACCGCTGGTATCAGGGAGAATGTGTCGCCCAAATTCGGTTTCTTCCCCTTCGGGAAAATCGGGCTTTGCCAGATACAGACGGCTCCCATATTTCTGTATAAGCCGTCGGAACACCTCGTCATTTTCCTGGGGAGTAAGGGCGCAGGTGGCATACACCAGGCATCCCCCTGGTTTGAGCAGGAGAAAGGCCGATGACAGGAGCGCCCACTGACGCTGGCTCAGCATTCTCGGCCGGGCCGGCGACCATTGGGCAAGGGCCGCCGGATCTTTTATCACATGCCGTTCGCTGGAACAGGGGACATCTAAAAGAATCGCCCCAAAGCGTTCCCATTCGGTGCGACGGGCTCCAAGGGCGGCCGCATCAAAACCGGAGACGGTCACCTGTTCGCGAATGGCCGCGGGGAGATGGGTGTCCAGGACTTCCACAAGGCGGCGCCGCCGTTCCCGGGACAGCTCGTTAGAAAGCAGTCGTACCCCCTTTCCCATCCGGCTTGCGATCACCAGGCTCTTACCACCAGGGGCCGCACAGGCATCGAGGATTTCTCCCTCCGCAGGGAGCACGAGCGATTCGGCGGCAAGCACCGATGCCCGGTCCATCCAGTACGGCCGGGTAAGGTTGGTGGTATAGGCCCATCCAGGGCCTTCTGTCAAAAGGCTTTCCCGCAACGAGGGCCAGCGGTGCTGAAAAATATGCTGGTAGTAAGTTTCGAAGGCTTCGTTCATAGCTACGTGGTCAGTAAAAAGAAGATGATGCCCAGGTGAAAAAGCTCGGTGAGCTCTATGGCGGCCCCCAGGGCGTCCCCCGTGTATCCGCCGAGGTTCTTTTGGTAGAGATGGCCGACCCACCCGGCAACCGCAAAAGGAAGCGCCATAAAAAGTCCTCCATCCAGAAGCATTGGTATGGATGGCGCCGGTATTCCCCAGAGGATGCCCGCCACCAACAGGATGAGTCCCTCCGCACCCAGGTATCCTCCCAGGGCTCTCCAGAGAGAACCCCCTTGCACGAGCGCTCCCAGCCCTTCTTTCCGAGCGGGGCGAAAGAGGGCAGGCAGTACCGCCGCCGCGGTTCTGCTACTTATCGGAAAACTGAGAAAGAAAAAGTATCCCCAGGCACCCTTGGCGGAGAAGCCCTGTCCCCCTATCTTCTGAAAGAAGTATAGCTTTGTCACCAGATACAACACCCCCACCCATAACCCGTACACCCCTACCCGGGGGTCCTTGAGTATGGCCTCTCGTTTTTCTTTAGGAATAACCCCCAGAAAGGCGTCGGCCGTATCCAATAACCCATCAAAATGAAAAAGATTGAACAAGAGATAGTAGGGAATTAAAAAAACGAGGGCAAACAACATCGGATCGGGATTCCCCAATCGGGATAGCTGGAGGATCCCCGCCAGGGCCAGCGAAGGAATAAGTCCTACCAGGGGAAGGTAGACATCTACCCGTGACGCATCAAACTGGTACCATCGGGAAGGAATCGGAATGCGGGAAACCAGCGCAAGGGTGGACAGCATCTGATTCCAGGGGCGGATCTTACACTTCATGAATGTGCTCCTTGGCACAGAAATCGGTGCACCATTTTTTCCATACCCCGAGGCTCTGGGCTACCTCGGGCCACGAAAAAACTTCAAAATTGATAAGGGGCCGTTTCCCCGCGTGGGAAAATGATGGGTAACCACCAGGACCGTTTTCGATAGGAGAACTAAACCCCCTGTTCTGTGCTGGACTTGGGGGAAGGGGATCCTTCCTGGGAAAAAGAAAGGGCAGGAGGGGTGTAAACCAGGGGTCCCCTTCGTGTAAAGGATGGTGATCCGCTAATCGGTCGGGAGGAACAAGCCCCGGAGGAAGCGCCCGATGGAGATGTATTTCCTGAATTTGGTTCCCATAGATTGAAAGAAACATAGCCAGGTCTTCCCCGGCAAGTTGCAGGTGCCCCGTATCAAGACAGAGCCCCCAGCCGGGGAGTTTTTCTACCATCCCCTCAAGGCGACCAGGCTGGGTGTTTTCGATAATAAAGCGGTAGCCCCGCCGGCTCGTATACCGCTCTTCCCAGGTAAGGAGGCGCTGGGCCAGGGTTTCCTGTTCCTTTTCGCCCGCCGGGGGATGCACCACAAAATGTTCAACCAGGGGCGCCAGCTGTTCTATGAGCTTTTCATGATGGTCCTCAAGCCTCTCAGGGAGATGGGCGGTATACAGGAAGCGCTCCCGATACTGGAGAATTCTTTCCCAGTCGGCCTTGAGTTCTGCGGCCACCGTTTCATCGTATATGAAAAAGAGGAGCTCCACCGCCGCAATATCTGTTTTATCCGCTAGAAAGTCCAGGTTTTCGGCGTAGGTTCCCGGCATAACCCAGGATGGGGTGGCAAGGGGGTAGGGGGAACGCTGGCCTACCCGACGGTGAAAAGCGGCGGAGACAGAGGAAGGATGCTTCATTTTATCCTTACGGGAATCCCCGCTACCATGAGTTCCACCTGATCTACCTTCTGGGCAAGGAGGATATTGGTCTCCCCGAGAAGAAGGTTGTAGTGCCGGCTAAGGGTATCGGCGGGGATATTTCCCCAGCCGGTTTCATTGGTAACAATGATGCAATCGGGGGGTAAATGGGTAAGGAAGTCATCTCGAATCGAAAAAAAGTCCCCTTCCTTTTGGTAGTACAGGATATTGTTAATCCACAGGGGAATACAATCAATTATCACCGGTCCCGAACAGTGCTGGATGGCCCGGTTAATCCACAGGGGCTCTTCAATGGTAATGAACTCGTCCTTCCTCTGGGAATCTTTTCGTTCTTTTTTATGGCGGTCTATTCGGGTCCGCATTTCTTCGTCAAAGGCTTCAGCGGTGGCAAGAAAATACCGGGGAAAGGACCATAGGCTTTGCGCCACTTCCAGGGCCCGCCGACTCTTTCCCGATTTTACCCCGCCGGTGATAAGGAGTCGCATTTATTCCACGCTTTTACAGGAAACGATGTGCCGCATTTTGGTGATGGTCTCTTCAGACAGAACATGCTCCATCTTGCAAGCATCCCGTTCTGCAATATCCTCCGAGACCCCCACAATATCCTTTAGGAAGGACGTAAGAAAATAATGGCGTTCCCGAATTTCTTTTGCCCGCCGTTCCCCTTCCGGAGTAAGGATTACCCCTTTGTACCGCTTATGCTCCAGGTAGCCCTGCTCTTCCAGGTTTCTGAGGGCCGTAATCACCGAAGGTTTACTTACCCCAAGCCGCTGGGCAATATCGGTAACCCGCACGGCCCCTTCGTCGGAGAGGAAACTCACCATTTCAAGATAATCTTCCAAAGCCTGGGTCATGTCACGCCGTATTGTGAAAGATTCCCCCTTCTCTGTCAACTCCTTGGGGGTGTAAAGGGGCCGGTTTGTTCAATTCAGTTTTTGGTTCCAATCGTTTTTCCTGGCGGCCCTTCGGGGGGGCTTGGCGGAACGCCGCCTTTTCTGTATTTCCCCCTGGTCCTGTATCCATTCCTGAAGAATATACCAGAGCACCAGGATGCTGCCGGTGAAGGGAAACCAATCACCCAAAATACTGTAGAGGGTTGGGGCCTGAGGCTGATGAACGGGAACCACCGTGGCTAGATAGGCTTCCGTGAAAAGGGGGAGCTGACTCAGGATTCTTCCCTCCGCATCGATGACGGCGGTGACGCCACCATTGGTGGAACGCACCAGGGTACGTCGGTTTTCCACTGTTCGGAAACGGGCTGCCACCAGGTGTTGAATTTCGGCGGATACCGTTCTGGACCAGGAATCGTTGGTTATGTTGATGAGAAGGTCCGCCCCTTTTTTAAAAAAGTCCCGACACACATCGGCAAAGGCGTCTTCAAAACAGATGGGGACCCCAAAGCGAAGCGGCTGACCATGAAGGGTGGACACTTCCATTACCACCGTTTTGGTACCCATCACCCAGCCCCCTTCGAGGCCCACTACCTTTTGCATGAAATTGCGCATCCACTGATATTCCCAGAGAGGAATGGCTTCGGCGAAGGGAACAGGATGCTGCTTGGCATAGGAAAAACGGAGGTTCCCCATACGATCAATAAGGATAGCCGAGTTGGTCGCATCGTAGGTTTCCCAGTTCAGTACCTCTGGAGCGCCCGTCAGCAGGGGACGATCTACCTCTGCCAGAAGGGTAAGGAGGGGGCGTTCTGTTGGCTGTTGTTTATAAAAGGTACGGTATTCCCGGTAGGGCCGTCGGAGAACCGTTTCGGACCAGACGATGAGGTCCGGTTTTTCGTAGCCCGTGGGTTCTTTAAAAGCGGCCAGGCCCCCATCGGTTAACTCGATGGCTTTCCGGAGGGAGGGAAGTTCCCCATCGTTCCAGCTATCGGCGTTATGCTGGATTAACAGCATGGGAACCCGCTGTACGATAGGCGTTGGATGGACCAGGCGATAACTTCCGTACAGGGCATACCAACAAAATAGGATGCCCCAGAAGGCAAGGATGCGCCCCTGGTAAGAACGGAGGAAATTCCCCAGATACTTCCATACAGCGCCAAAATTGCCGGGAAAAGGTCTCGGGAGAGGAAGCTCCACAAAAAGGGCCGAAGCAAGGGCGTTGAGGAACGAAAGGCCGTATACCCCGAGGGTATCGGCAATCTGAATCATCCACAGAACGTCGTTCCAGCCATAGGCCACGAGTCCCCAGGGGTAACCTAAGAACCCGATGGATTTTCCCCATTCCCAGGTGGTCCAGAGGAAGGCCACAAGGAAAGGGCGGTAGGGAGAAGGTCGGATGAGCACAAAGCGGAGAAAACCCGCCACCAGCATATGGAGAAGGCCATAGGCCACGGTGGTGGAACCGATGGTCCACAGGGCAAAGTCCTTGAAAAAATACAACCAATAGCTTGAGGTCGCGTGGGATATACTCCCAAAAAGAAAGCCTAAAAAGGCGGCCTCCCGGTAGCTTTTGCTTTTTCTCAGGGCCATAAAATATGGCGCCAGGGCAATGAGAGAAAAGAGGGGCTGGCCAAAATGAAAGTATTCATTGGGAATCGAAAGGGTAAGGAGCAGGGCCGCACAAATAGTTAAGAGGATACGCATGTTTTGTATTGTATCAAAATATTTTTGATTGAATAATAGGCATTTTTCATTTATTATAAGAAAAAGTGGTATGTCCTGCACGGTAGGGGGTACCAAGTGTTATTCCGGGGGCAGAGGCTATGAAGGACATCGGTACCGTTCACATGACTGAATATGAAGGGGATATCGATTATAATGAGGGAATCGCTATTGCCCAGGCGCCAGGACGGATCCATCTCATGGGTGAACATGGGGAACGGGGGGCGGCGTTGTTGCTTTCTCTCTGCATTAATCGCTATGTTCGGGTCGCCATAAGCCTCAGAAAGGATACTTCCCTCCGTTTTTTCGCCGCCGATCTGGGGGAACGAAAACGGACTACCATGGTAAACCTGAAGTACAAACGGGAAGATCGGTGGGCAAATTTCATAAAGGTCGTTATTTTCGCATTCCACGAAGCGGGCTATCCCATTAAGGGCTTAAGCTGTACCTTAAGCGGGGACATTCCCCAACAGGTAGGGCTTGCCTCTTCCTCTGCCATAGAAATCGCTGCCGCCCTAGCGCTCCGCAGTCTCCTTGCCCCCGATATGGACGATGAGCGGCTTATCCAACTCCTGGAAGAAGCTCAGGCCGCCTTTTTTGGCAGAAACGATCACGCCATTGACTATCATATTTTGTTAAAAGCGAAGAAAGGCAATTTTGTGGTGGCCGATGAACTGCGGCGGACCATTCAGTATATTGCCTTTCCCGAAGATGGGTACCAACTGGTGTTGACCGACTCCCGGGTTCCTCGCTTTGGGGTGGAAGCGGAATTAAAGGATCGCCGCCATGACCTAAAGGTAGCCCTGGAACTCCTGTCTAAGAAAAAATCCGGTGCCAGCTTTCGGGATTTTGTAAAGGAAGATTTCATGGAGTTCATGGGGAACCTGCCGGAAGAACTGCGGCGGCGGTCCCTCCATGTGGTGCGGGAGGTGCGGCGGATTACCGAGATAGAAGAGGCCCTCAAGAAGTCCGATATGGTTGCCTTTGGGCGGGCCATTACCCATTCCCATGAAAGCCTGCGGGATCTCTACGAAGTGTCCTGCCCGGAGGTGGATTGGCTCGTAAAACGCTCCATTGAAATCGAAGGCGTGTTAGGGTCCCGGATGACCGGTCAAGGTTTTGGGGGCTGTATTTACACCTTTCTTAAGCCCCAGGCCCTGGAAGAATACGAGCGGCGTCTTGAGGATTATGAGCGGATTTTCGGTTTTAAACCGGTGATATATGTGGTAAAGGATAGTGAAGGGGCCCGCTTAGTGCATCGGGGGCCCCTGGAAATGGTAGGTGCGTAGAATGGGGGGGAGCTTACAAAACGCTATCCGATTGTATCGGGCCCGTCGTTTTGATGTGGCCCTGGAAGAATTGTTGCAACTCGATAGTCGCTCCTTTTCTGAGGAAGAAAAGGCGGAGCTTGCCTATTATTTGGGGCTCTGTTATACCAAGCTTGAGCAATTTGATGACGCCCTTCTGTACCTTGAGCAGGTAGTGACCAATGGGAAGGATCCCTTACGGATGTACCAGTGTCGTCTTGCCCTGGCATACGTATATGCCGTGACCGGGCGTTCTAAACTTGCGGAATTTGAACTCCAGCGTCTTATTTCCCAGGGATTTGAGTCGGTGCAGCTCTATGCCGCCCTGGCGTACACCTTCTATATGCAGAAACAGTACGAAGAGGCGATCGATTATTATTCCCGGGCCCTTGAACTGGATCGGGAAAATCCCACCGCCCTTAATGGGCTGGGCTATGTGTTAGCCGATACGGAAAAGGATGTTCGGCGAGCCCTGATACTCTGTAAGCGGGCGGTGGATAAAAAACCCCACAATCCTGCCTATCTCGATTCCCTCGGGTGGGCCCACTTTAAAAATGGGAATATCCCCGAAAGTAAAATCTGGATTCGGCGGGCCCTGGATCTGCTCCCGGACCATCCGGAGATTCAAGAACATATGCGTCGTATACTGAGGGCTGAATCGTGAAAAAAAAAGATCTCCGTTGCTGGTGGCTGTCTCTTATGGTGTGGCTCTGGACCCCCCTCCTGGGGGCCCAGGTTGACCGTAACGCCCTTATGGCCCGCCAGGAATTTCGTATAGGGATAGAAGCATTCTATCGTTATGGCTATAACGAGGCGATCCTTTCTTTTGAAAAGGCCCTTTCGTATAGGAATCAAGAACCCCTCATCCTGGAATGGTTAGGCCGGGCCTACTACCAGTCGGGCCTTGAAGACATTGCCCTCCAGCAGTGGCAGGAAGCCCGACGGCTGTATCCGGCGGGTTCCCCCCAGGCCCTCCTCTTAACTAGCCGTATCGAGACCGTCCGCAATCGCCGCATCCCCTTCTTTGCTCAGCAGGAGCAACCCCAGTATGTGGAAGCAGGTCGGTATCCCAACAAAAACAAGGATCTCCTGCTCTATCGCCAGCCCTCTTCGGTGCTTTCCACAGAGGATGGATCGGTGTGGGTGGTAGCCTATGGTTCGAATGAACTGGTGCGCATCGACGTGAATGGGGTCATTCGCTCCCGCATTCGGGGCCCCCTGAATGGGTTTGATCGGCCCTATGATATGGCCCGGGCCTCTGATGGAACCCTCTACGTTTCCGAGGCTCGGGGCGGACGAATATCGGTGCTGGATCCGCAGGGAAACTGGAAACGATACCTGGGATCTAAAGGGCGAGGGTCGGATCAATTTATTGGTCCCCAGGGACTGGCGTTGGATAGGAGCGACTATCTCTATGTGGTGGACTTTGGGAGTCAGCGTATTTCAAAGTGGGCCCCGGATGGTTCCTTTCTTTTTTCGTTTGGGGCCCGCCAGGGGGCGTTTCAGGGGCTTAAGGGGCCCACGGGTATTGCCGTCATCGGCGATCGGGTCTTTGTAAGTGATGGGCCTGGCCGCTGTATCCATGAGTTTGATCGGAATGGCAATTACCATGGCATTTTGATTGGGGAAGGTCTCGTGGCCCCCGAATCCCTTCGGGCTACCGCTGAGGGGCAGTTGCTCCTGGTGGATGCCCAGAAGGTGTACCTCATAGATCCCACCATGGGGGCGGTGCGGGAAATCGCATCCCTGGGCCGGGGGGCCGGAAAGGTTACCTGTGCCGATTATTCGGTAAATGGGAACCTCTTTGTCAGCCTTTTCGACAAAGAAGAAATAGCCCTGCTGGTGCCTATGGTGGATGTGGCCTCAGGGCTCTTTGTAGAAATCCAGCGGGTGGTTGCCGATAGCTTTCCCCGGGTTACGGTGGACATAAAGGTGCAGAACCGGAATCGCCGGCCCATAGTGGGGCTCAACGAACAGAACTTTTACCTTTATGAAGAGGGGAAGCCCGTGGCGCAGCAGGAGTTTCGGGGGGCTTCGTACCTGAACCAGGATACGGCCGTATCGGTCATTCTTGAGCGGTCACCAGCCATGAACCGCTTTACTTCCGATGTGGAGACGGCCCTCCGGGACATCAGAAAATCGGTGGATCGCCTCGTGTCGGTAATTTCCGCCGAAGAACAGCCCATCAAGGAATCCCTGAGTGGAGCCTGGAATCCCGAAGGCATTGCCCGGGGAAATAGGGCCCGCTATTCTCCCGCCTGGCGCTTTGATCGGGCCCTGCGACTCGCCGCAACGGACCTTTTGGGAGCAAGCCCCAAACGGGCGGTGCTCTTTGTAGGATCCGGTTCGGTGGGGGAGCGGGCCTTTGAGCAGTATAGTCTTTCGGCCCTGGCGGCCTATCTGGCTAACAATGGGGTGGCCTTCTATGCGATCCTGCCGGTACTGGGAAACGTGAACCCCGCACTGGAATATCTAGCCCAGGAAACGGGTGGGGCGGTCCTCTACCTGTATCGACCAGAGGGAATTGGCCCCATATTGCAGGACCTTCGAAGGCGACCAAGCGGTATCTATCAACTCCAGTACACATCCCGACTTCCTACTAATTTTGGGAACGCCTACCTGCCCCTGGAAGTAGAGGTGTACCTTCTCCAGCGATCGGGTCGGGATATACTTGGCTATTTTGCGCCCCTGGAGTAAGAGAAACCGGCAAGGCACTTCTTCTTCCCTCCCAGTACGCCGGTACGGGGCCCGCCGGTGGGTAAAATCAGAGGCCCCCGCAGAACCTGCCGGGATTCTCCAGGGGGACCCGTACTGGTAGGTGGCTCTTACGGTGAGGGACCCTCAGGTTTTTCCCTGTCTATGGCTGAATAAATCTATATAGTTGACGTTATATAATAATATTCATATATTTAAGATGAAACGAGTGGTCCCGAAGGATTACTCTTTCCTGCACCGAAGATGGTGGTGCCGCATCCCAGGGACGGAGGAAACAGAAATGTCTCTAAAACTTACAACAGCAGAATTTAAGGAAAAGGTATTTGATTATGAAAAAAATACCGAATGGGCCTATGCGGGGGATCTCCCGGCAATCGTGGACTTTTACGCCGATTGGTGTGGTCCCTGTAAGATGGTAAGCCCCATTCTTGATCAACTTTCCAAAGAATATGAAGGGAAAATTCACGTATACAAGGTGAATACCGACGAAGAGCAGGAACTGGCCAGTGTGTTCGGCATTCAGAGTATCCCCACCATTCTCTTTATCCCCAAGGAAGGCCAGCCTCAGGCGGCCATGGGAGCCCTGCCCAAGGCAACTCTGGAACGGGCAATCCAGGAAGTGCTCGGCGTCACAAAGGAAGCATAAAGGGCTTTCTTACCGATATCCCCCGGGGCTACAGGAAGGGCCGATAGAATGGCCTTCCCTGCCCGTGAGGTACCAAAACCAAAAGGTGCCTTTTCTAGGATGGATAGCCTAGTTTTTCTACTTTTTTGTTTCTTACCGCTTCTTCGATAAGCCCCTGCAGTTCACAGGCGGCGTACAGGTCCCGGGCCTCGTCGTAGGGGGCATGGATGATAGGATGCACAGGGCTAAAAAGCACACAGCAATCTTCATAGGGCAGAATAGAAACGTCGTAGGTCCCGATTTCGCGGGCTAAGCGGATCGTTTCTTCCTTATCGAGACCAATGAGGGGGCGTAACACCGGAAGGACCGTGGTACTTTCGGTGCAGCGGATGTTTTCGATGGTCTGACTTGCCACCTGGCTCAGGCTTTCACCCGTGACGAGGGCCCGGGCATCGATGGTACTGGCGAGCCGATCGGCGGCCTCCATCATGGCCATCCGGAGCAGTACCGTGGTCCACGCATCGGGGGCCCGTTCTTTTATGCGCAACTGTACCGCCGTGAAGGGTATCGTGAAAAGCCGCATCCCCAGGGTATAGCTTCCGAGAATTTCTGCCAGCCGAGCCACCTTTCGCTGGGCCTCTTCTGAGGTATAGGGATAGGCATGAAAATAGATGCTATCCAGTTTCATTCCCCGGCATGCCATGAGGTAGCCTGCCACCGGCGAATCGATGCCCCCGGAAAGGAGGAGCAATCCCCGCCCCGCCGAACCCACCGGGAGGCCCCGCCTTCCCTGATGGGTAAGGCTGTATACGTAGACCCGCTCCCGCACTTCAATATGGATAACTATCGGGGGGTTCTGTACCTGGACAGTAAGTTCAGGGAGAGCCTTCCTGATTTCTTCCCCCACGGCACAGACAATGCCATAGGAATCGAGGGGAAAACTCTTGTCGGAACGGCGGGCTTCGAGTTTGTAGGTCCGGTAGCCCTGGGATGCAAGGTCGCGGGCTTCTTCGACGGCCGTGGCAATGAGGGCTTCCATGTTTTTTTCGCAGAACCTGGCCCGGGCCCATCCCGCGATGCCAATGATGCGGTTCAGTACCCCTTCTACCGCCTTTTCTTGTTCTTCCGAACAGCGCACAAAGTAGCGACCTTCCGTAAGGTTGAGTGAAGCGCCGGTTCCCCGAAGCATGGTTACCATGTTTCGCTTGAGGATCCCTTCAAATTCTTTTCTATTGTTGCCTTTCAGGGTGAGTTCCCCTGGTTTGATAAGATACAGACCCATGATGTGATTTATCCTTTCTGAACGATAGTGGCAATGGCCGCCACGAGGGCCCGGATGTCCTCTTCGGTGGTGGTCCATCCCTGGGAAATTCTGATGCCCCGCCGGGCAAGCTCCTCCGGGACACCCATGGCCTTAAGGATGGGCCGGTCCTGGTGGGATGCAGAACAGGCTGAACCGGTGGAAACCGCAAAACCCCGGTCATTCAGGGCGCGCACCATGACCTCCCCTGGCAGGTTGGGAAAGGCCACCTGCAAAATGTAGGGAGAAAAACGGGGATCCTCAGGGGCTCGATCGGCGGGAATCAGGGTGGTTCCTGGAATACGGCTCAGTTCTTGTATGAGCAGGGCCATCCGGTGGACCGCCGCCTGGTATTCCTGGCCTACCACAGCGGGGGAAATCCTTTGTTCAAGACAGTGGGCCAGGGCCAGGGCTCCCCACACATTTTCGGTCCCCGGTCGTAGTCCCCCTTCCTGCTCTCCCCCCCGCAGCAGGCCTTCGATCTTTTTTCGGCAATACAAAAGACCGATGCCCCGGGGGCCGCCAAGTTTATGGGCGCTCATGGCCGCTGAATCGATGTCCGCTTCCTGCAGTGAAAAGGGGATCTTCCCCAGGGTTTGTACCAGGTCGCAGTGGATGTGGAGCGGCGGCCCCCCCCGCTGGGCCTGGTAGGCCCGCAGTTCCTTCACCAGGCGGGGAATATCATGGATGGCGCCGGTTTCGTTATTTACCCCCATGAGGCACACCAGGCGGGTGCGGGGAAACTTTTCCAGGCTTGCAAAAAGAGCCTCGGCGACAACCCGTCCATCCGATGCGACGGGGATGGTTCCCACCGGATGCTCTAGCCGCCGGAGGATTTCCGCGTTTTCCCGCACCGAGGGGTGCTCTGTGGCTCCGTAGAGAATCCCCGGTTTCCCCGGCCGGAGCAGCAGGGAATGAATTACCAGGGCGTTTGATTCGGTGCCGCCGGAGGTAAAAAAGAGGGTATGCTCGGGAACGCCCAGGATACGGGCACAGGTTTTGCGGGCCCCTTCGAGGGCTTCCCTGGCCTTCTTGCCCTCCTCGTGTAAAGAAGAAGGGTTTCCCCAGGGATATGCTCCTGGCCCATCAAACTGAATCGGTATGGCTGTGGCGGCCCAATCAAAATATATACGACGGGAAATGGTTTCATTCATCGGTGAACTCTCATGCACGCCTAATAGTACTCAGGCTGCCCCCCTTTGCCAAGGCCGAGGTTCGGGCATCGGCGGTCTCTTTGGGGGTATGCGGTATGCTTCTCTCGGGAAAGCCCAGGAAGGAGGGTGATGGTTACCCGCTGTCATTCGAGACTTTTTAGATTTTTTATATATATGAAAACTATATTGACGAAAAAAAGGGAACGTGAGATTATAGAATCATGAATCCCGAACAAGTGTGTCCTGAAAAGCTCATTCAAGAACTTTCCCGTAAACTAAAGGTATGCGGCCATCCGGTGCGGCTTAAACTGTTGTGCCTTATTTACCATCAGGGGGAACCCTGTGTCACTAACCTATGGACCTGTCTTGGGGAAAGCCAGCCGGTTATTAGCCAGCACCTGGCGGTTTTAAAAGAGCAGGGAATCGTAGATTCTACGGTTCAAGGGAACAAGCGAATTTACACGATAAAAGACGATTTCATCCGTGCTATCGTAGAACGGATTGTAGAGGTTCGAGAGGAAAAATCCGTCGAAGCCTCGGTATAAGGGTGGTCCCTTTGTTTTTTCTTGTTCAAGGATGTGTTCCCCTTCTGTTTTCAGGTAGAAGGGCCGGTGCTGTTTCTGTTTTCAGGTAAAAGAAGCGAATTGTTTCTGTGTGTATGCACAAGAAGGCCAGACTGCTTCTGTTTTGTCATTCCATGTAAATAGCTAACACCCTCCAAAAGGCAACATTTCGCTCTCCCTTGCAAATCTTTTCAAAAAATGGCATATATACTGTATATTTATACAATATGAGGGCCCCATCGTTTTCGTTAAGAAAAAAGAAGGGCCTTATACAGGAACATCCCATGATAGTGTGTAAATTTGGTGGAACCTCCGTTGGTTCGGTAGAGGCGATTCGTCAACTGGTGTCTATTTTGCAGGATCCCGACCATAAGGGCCGGGTTCGGGTGGTGGTGGTTTCGGCCTTTTCAAAGGTGACCGATACACTGATTGCTATTGCCCGTAAGGCTGAACAGGGGAATGGAACCTTTAAGGATGATGTGTCCCAGTTGTTCGAACGGCACCGGGAGGTTATCTATCGCTTATTGCCCGCAGAAACGCAGGGACCCACTGAAGGGGTCGTTCGCTCTTTAATTGAGGACCTTGAACGAATCCTTGAAGGGGTAGCCCGATTGGGGGAACTTTCGAACCGAACCCTGGATATGGTGATGAGCTTTGGGGAGCGGCTCAGTGCTTCTATTATTGCTCCCATTTGTACCGCCGCGGGAATGCCCGCGGATTATCTGGACGCCCGCCTTGTGATTCGTACCGATGACCGTTTTGGCAATGCCCGTTTTATTCCCGAGGAAACCTATCCGGCGATTCGGTCCCTCTTGCAGAACCGGCCCCATCTGCAAATCGCCACGGGTTTTATTGGGGCAACTCTGGATGGGAAGACCACTACCCTGGGACGAGGGGGATCGGATCTCTCGGCGGCTATTTTTGGGGCCGCCATTGGGGCCGAGGAAATAGAAATATGGACCGATGTGGATGGGATCCTTACCTCCGATCCCCGGTTGGTGCCCACGGCCTTCCGGATGGACTCCATCTCCTATGAGGAAGCCCTGGAACTTTCCCATTTTGGGGCCAAGGTTCTGCATCCCCCTACGGTACTGCCGGCCATGGAAAAGGGGATTCCGATTCGGATCCGGAACACCTTTAACCCTTCCTGTCCCGGAACCCTTATTGCCCGGGAGGTTCCCCCGAGCCCCTATCCGGTGCGGGGAATCAGTTCCTTGCGGGAGGTAGCCCTTATTCGGCTCGAAGGTACCGGTATGGTAGGGGTGGCGGGCTTTTCTGCCCGGCTCTTTAGCGCCCTTGCCCGGCGCCATATCAACGTGATTCTTATTACCCAGGCATCCAGTGAGTACTCCATTTGTTGTGCGGTGCTCCCTAAGGATGCCCCCGAAGCGGCGGCGGCCATTAAAGAAGAATTTGAAAGCGAGATTGCCCGCTCTGCCATTGAGCCTCCGGTCATCGAGCGGGACCTTTCTATCATAGCGGTGGTGGGGAGCCGCATGAAGAGCACCCCCGGCATTGCCGGAAAGGTCTTCCACGCCCTGGGACGCAACGGTGTAAACGTGGTGGCCATCGCCCAGGGATCGTCGGAGCTCAATATTTCGGCGGTTATTAGCCGGCAGGACGAAGCCAAGGCCCTTAACGCTATTCACGATGCCTTCTTCCTGGCGGGCCTTCGATCGGTAAACCTTTTCCTGGTGGGAACCGGTCTTATCGGGGGGACCCTCTTAGACCAACTGGCCCAGCAACAGGAAATTCTTGCGGATCGCTACAAGATCCGGATCAACCTGATTGGGGTGGCAAACTCGAAACACATGCTCTTTGATGCGGCGGGGATCGAACCCGCCCGTGCCCGGGAGGCACTCCTTTCTCAAGGGGAGCCGATGGACCTGGATGGGTTTATAAGTCGCATGCGGGCCTTTAATCTCCCCAATTCATGTTTCTGTGATTGTACCGCCGCTGATACGGTACCTTCCCGGTATCTGGATATCCTTAAATCCTCTATACCCATTGTGACGCCCAACAAACGGGCCAATTCTGGGCTCCTTTCCTATTATACGGCCCTTACCGAATACTCCCGGGAACGGGGTATCCCCTATCTGTACGAGACCACCGTCTGCGCGGGGCTCCCCGTTATTTCTACCCTTCACGACCTTTTCCTTTCGGGGGACCGCATTCGGCGCATCGAAGCGGTGGTGTCCGGGACCCTGAGTTATATTTTTAACAACTTTGATGGGTCAAAGCCCTTCTCTGGCCTTGTGTGGGAGGCAAAGCAGAAGGGGTATACCGAGCCGGATCCCCGGGATGACCTTAACGCCATGGATGCGGCCCGGAAGGTGCTCATCCTGGCCCGGGAATGTGGCATGCCCCTGGAGTTCGAGGCAATCCGGGTGGAACCGATTCTTCCGCCCTCATGTTTTACCGCCCCCACGGTAGAAGCCTTTTTTGAGGAACTCAAAAACCATGATCAGAGCTTTGAAGAACGGCGGCGCCGGGCGGCTCAGCAAGGAAAAGTACTTCGCTATGTGGCGGTTATCGAAGAGGGGAAGGCGGAGCTTCGGCTTCGGGAAGAAGGGGAGGGAAGCCCCTTCCGGTCCCTGGTGGATGCGGACAACATGGTGGTAATCACCACCGACCGGTATTCGGTGCTTCCGATGGTGATTAAGGGCCCCGGGGCCGGCGCCCAGGTGACGGCGGCGGGGGTCTTTGCGGACATCGTCCGGATTGCCCGAACCCTGGTATAGCCTTTTCCGAAAAAAGTGAAAAAGGGAACGCCGGGACTATGCATTGCTGGATTTCCCGGGGATACATCGATGTCGAGAGGGGGTGTCGCCTATGTTGAAAGAGGGCGTCGCCCCCGGCGCCATAGCTGATAAAAGGAGGGATACCTATCATGGCAATCGCAGAGCACATCAAAAAAGCCCAGGAGTCGGGATCCTGGATCCGCAAGATGTTCGAAGAAGGGGCGGCCCTTAAAAAACTATATGGCGCCGATAGGGTCTTTGATTTTTCCATTGGGAATCCTGATATTGAGCCCCCGCCGGCATTTCACGAGGCCCTGGTTGCGCTGGCCACGGAGGATGCCCCCGGGTCCCACGGCTACATGCCGAATGCGGGCTTCCCCGATGTGCGGGAAGCCATTGCCCGAAAGGTACAACGGGAACAGAAGGTGCCTGCCACGTCTTCCCATGTGGTGATGAGCGTGGGCGCCGCCGGGGGCCTGAACGTGGTATTCAAGGCGATTTTGAATCCCGGGGACGAGGTGATTGTGAGCCGCCCCTATTTTGTGGAGTACGGTTCCTATATTGCCAACCATGGGGGAAAGATGGTGCTGGTTCCCAGCACCACCGATTTCGATCTGGATGTGGAGGCCATTAGGCAGGCCCTGACGGAAAAAACCGCGGCGGTTCTTATCAATTCGCCCCATAATCCCACCGGGCGGGTGTATCCGGAGTCGACGATCCGTTCCCTGGCGGCCGTGCTGGAGGCCCACGGAAAATCCTGCGGTCGCTGGCCCTACCTGGTGGCCGATGAGCCCTATCGGGATATTGTCTATGGGGCTATCGAAGTGCCCCCGATCCTTTCGGCCTATCGGGAATCTATCGTGGTTACCAGTTACTCTAAGAGCCTTTCTCTCCCGGGAGAGCGGATTGGCTACATCGCGGTGAATCCCGCCATGGCCCAGGTGGAGGAGGTGGTGGGAGCCTTTGCCTATGCGACGCGGGTGCTGGGCTTTGTCAATGCACCGGCGTTGATGCAGCGGGTGGTGGCCCGCCTTACCGAAAGCCGGGTCGATGTGGGAATTTACGCCCGGCGCCGGGATGCCTTTACCGCTGTCCTTGAAAAGGCCCACATCCCCTATGTGCCGCCGGAAGGGGCTTTTTATCTGTTCTGTCAGGTGCCGCCCCGCACAAAGGAGACCCTGCCCGATGGAGCCGCGGCGGAACTCCCGCTGGATGTGCAGTTTGTCCAGCACCTGAAACAATACCGGATCCTCGCCGTGCCAGGGTCGGGCTTTGGCGCGCCAGGTTATATTCGCCTTGCCTACTGTGTGGATGAAAGTATCATTCGGCGTTCCGAAGAGGCCTTCCTCGTGGCAATGAAGGAGTGGTAAAACGCCGCCCCTGGTGTAAGCGGTCTGGTTGCCTCCTTTCTAAAAGAACATTTCTTCCTTTTATCCCTCCCTGTTCCCCTTGCAAGGACGTGGGAACCTTCTATACTAAACAGTAAGAGGGTTTGGTATGAAACTGCGTTCAAAATTTTCTCTGAGTATTCTGGCGGTACTGGTGGTTGGCTTTGGTATTTCTTTGTTAGTGAACGAGATAAATATTTCTGCCACCATGAGAAAGCAGATTACCGAAAAGATGAAGCTCATGGTGCAAAAATACATAGGGGACTTTAATTCTTACACGGAGCGGCAGATTGCCACGGCGCGGACCCTTGCCCGGATAGGGGGGATTGCCGCTGATGCGTTACGGGATAAAAAGGGGATAACTCCCCAAATGGTTATCGATATGCTCCTATCCCAGCTTGCCTTTCAGCCCCTGGCTGGCGGAGGTCTCTTTTATGATAAGGGGGTTATCCCGGGCTATGAGTTTTTTGCTCCCTATGGGGTATACAGGGATGGAAAATTTCAATTTGATGCTACCTACATGAACTATAACTATGTGATAGAAGATTGGTATACCGCCGCCTTACCGCTGAACCATGACCGCCAGAAGCCCCTTCCAAAGGAGTATATTGTTACCGAGCCCTATTTGTACCTATTACAGGGGCAAAAACTGGAGGATATACCGCCGGATAAGCGAACCAGCACCATCTATATCACCGTGGATTGTCCTATCATGGATAACACTAATCGTATTCTTGGGCTTGCCACGGCAGATTTAACCCTGGGATTTTTGGAAGAACTGCTAAAGGATGTAAAGATAACAGAAAACTCCGAGCTTTTTGTGCTGGACCCGGTGACTTCCCGGTACCTGTATGCTCAGAATCGGGATAGCATTTTTAAGCCCTATCGAAAGCTGGGGCCCCAGAATTCAGAAGAAGTGGTGGTGCTCCCCTGGATAGACCAGCTTCAGAAGGTATCGCCCGATGGAAGCGTTCTCATAGCAGAACATATCCGGGTAAATGGCAATGCTTCTACCATCTACTATGGGGCTACGAACCTGGGGTATCTTTTTACGTTTGTCGTACCTGACCGGGAAGCCTTCCGGGAGATGCATGGGGCCCTGATGCAGTTCCGCCTGGCCACCATTATGGTTTCGATGGTTATTCTTCTTGTATTGTTGGTTTTAATGAATAGCATTACGGTTCCCATTATTTCCATCATGGGACAGGCCCACACGGTGGCGGAGGGGAAACTCTGGAACCGGATCGATGAGAAAAACGCAAAAAGGACCGACGAAATAGGAGACCTGGCCCGATCGCTTCAGGGTATGACGGAGCAGCTTTCTCAGATGGTGGCTAAGGTCCGGGATGCATCCTATCAGATTGTTACCGCCAGCCAGGAGATGAGCCTGTCTGCCCAAAATCTTTCTGCGGGGGCCTCGGAGCAGGCGTCGGTGGGAGAAGAGGTGGCCTCTTCGGTGGAAGAGATGACCTCCAGCATTACCATGACCGCCGAAAATGCGCGACAAACGGAAAAAATTGCCCGGACGGCCGCCGAAGGGGCCCTCCAGAGCAAAGAGACCGTGCAGAATGCCATCGAGGTGATGCATCAGATTGCGGAAAAGATAGTGGTAATAGAAGAAATTGCCCGCCAAACCGACCTTTTGGCCCTGAATGCGGCAATTGAGGCGGCCCGGGCAGGGGAGCATGGGAAGGGCTTTGCGGTGGTGTCCCAGGAGGTGCGGAAGCTCGCTGAACGGAGTAAGAATGCGGCCAAGGAGATCATCGCCCTTTCCCAAAAGACCGTTTCTGTTTCGAGCGAAACAGGGAAGATCCTGGAAACCCTCGTGCCGGATATTCAAAAGACGGCGGCCCTGGTCCAGGAGATCAGCACCGCCGCGGCCGAACAAAGCGCGGGGATTGGGCAGATTAACCTTGCCATGTCCCAACTGGATCAGGTGATACAACAGAACGCGGCCCTGTCGGAAGAAATTGCCTCCACCGCAGAGGGTTTGGCTGATATGGCCCGGGAACTCCAGAGGATGATGGACTTTTTTCAGCTTAAAGCCTCATCATAGGGCCCCGGTAGTTTGTTAGAGGGCTGATACGGCGATGCCGGAGCCCTTCCGGCGGCGCCGCTGGGGCCCCTTGCCCATTTGGGGGGTAGCCAGTTTTTTCAAAAAGAAAAGTAGCCAGCCCTTCTCTCTTTGTGTTCTTTATTAAAGGGGAGCTACCCTTTCTCTCTTTCGAAAAGAAAAACGGGGGGCCTATCAGAGGCGGCGGCCCTTCGTTTTGAAAAAAATCCTTTTCCATAGTACAATTGGGAAGAAGAGGGAACGTCTACACAGGTGGCATGATGGGCAAACAAAGAAAAAAGAGGTCTTTCTGTATTCGATGGGGTATTCTGTTTTTTCTCATAACCGCAGGGGGGGCAGGGAGCCTCTGGGGGCAGTCTCCAACCCCTACCAAGACATGGGTTGCCGGCTCCAGTGGGACCTGGGGGACTGCAGCATACTGGAGCGGGGGGACCCTTCCTACCACTAGTGACGTGGTAGCCATAGATGGGACTTCGTCGGTTACCCTCGATGCGGACTATACGGTGAATAGTGTTGTCTTTAATCAAACTAACGCCAATACGGTAACCCTCTACTTAAACAACCATACTTTGAGCGTATCGGGGGGGAGTCTCAATTTTGGACAGAGTGCCGGAGCAACTACTCCGAGTAATGTGAATATTGTGGGGCCCGGTTCCATTGTGGTTACGGGCTATCTGGATGCGAATGAAAAGGCTATCAATACCATAAACTTATATAACGGGGCAACTATTTCTGTTTCGGGAACCTTCTGGGGTAACCAGAACGCAGGCACCTCGACCACCTTTAACGGCGATGGGAGTTGCTCCCTTTCGGTGGGAAGCATGTCGGGTTCGGGGTACAACATCATCTTTAATAACATGACTATTATAACGGGGGGCATTACGTACTATTCTCCCACTACCTCGGCACCCCCCGCCGCGGGAACTACTATTACCGTCACCGTAACGGGTACTTTCCCTAGCGGAACCCAGTTTCGGTACACCACTACCTATCGTAACACAAACGCTACCACCACCGAACAGTATGATGTCGCAGGGGTCTTAATTACAAGTTCCGTGGTGGCCACGAATTTCCCTACTACTTCAGGGGCAGGGACATTTTCGTTTACGATTCAATATCCTGGCACGGTAGATCCGGGAGATGGTCTTAATGTATCCCTTCTTGCTCCTTCGGGTGTGGTGCTGGGAACCATATCCTTTACCCAACCTGCAGCCACAACCTGGACTTGGGATGGGGATACGAGCACCGACTGGAGTGACAGCAATAACTGGGATGTGGGGACCGTTCCTACGTCTACCTCTGTAGTGGTTATTCCCGCAGGAACCACCTATAGCCCCGTGTTAACGGGGAATAGTGTAGCAGCCTCAGTAACAGTTAACGCTGGGGCAACCCTTGATCTTAACGGTTACAATCTCACGGGCCTTTCGAGCTTTACCAATAATGGAACGGTTCGTCTTAAAGGTACTGAAGGCGTAAGTGGAACCAAAGTAAATGTCAGCGGCAGTACGGTAGAGTACTATGGATCTGCTGCTAATCCGGTGTGGGGAGCGAGCTATCAGAACCTTGCGGTTTCTGGTGGCGGCTCTCTATCTCTTGCTAATGTAACTGCGACGGTGGCAGGGGACTGTACCATCGGTTCTGGTGCAAGCCTTACCATAGGTGCTTATAACCTTACCATAAACGGCACCTTCAGCAATGCGGGAACGATAATCCTGAGCGGTGCCGGCCGGCCGAACAAGAACGACACTACCCAGGGCACCGTGCGGTACACCGTTGCGGGCGGTACGATCACCGACTTTGGGGCGACCGACTACTATAACCTGGAATTGAATGGTGCGGGGGCGTTTACAGCGACGGATCCTCTCAGTGTTGTAAATAGCCTTACGGTGACCAACTCGAATGGGGTTACGTTTGACGATACGGTGAGCGCCGGATCGGTGGTGCTGACTGCGACGACGGGGACAATAGCATTTAACGGCAGTTTGACGGCGACGAGCTTAACGACGGCGGCTGCGGGGTACAACGTTGCGCTGAATGGCGGCGGGAGTATAACAAACGGGGTAACGTTTAATAATACGGGGACGCTGACGATAGGGAGTGGATTTACGTTTACCGGCGGGGTGACGGCGACGGCGCCGAGCCAGGTTAATCTTGCGGAGACCATAGCAACTGGTGGCGGGGCAGGGCAGAACATAAGCCTGGGGGACGCAGGTACGCCAGTGGTTCTGGTGGCGAACACGACCCTGAGCGCGGGATCGGGGAATATTACACTGGGCGGGGCTTTAAGCGGAGCCTATACGCTTGGTCTATCCGCTCCTGGGGGGGCTGTAACGATGGCCTCCACGGACGGAACCCCCACAGGTCTTACCAGTACCTCGGCTGCCTTCACAACCACCGGTTCGGTAACGGTAGTATCGGGGTCAGCCATATCCATCACAACGGACCAGATCGCCCTTGGGGGCACTCTGGGAAATGGCGGCGCAGGGGCGATTACCCTGCAGCCCGCCTCTGACACAACCACCATCGGGCTATACGATTCCGGGGGTACCTTCAACCTTACGGCGACGGAGTTGGGCTACCTTACCACAACCGGGACCGTCACCATCGGGCGAACTACCGGGACGGGGGCCATCATCATTGGCGGGTCGGGAGCTATCGATTTGAGTGCAAAGTCTTTCAATTTGGTGATAGAAGGAACCTCAAGTTCGGTCACCTTTGCGGCGTATACCCTTACCCTTGGTAGTGGCCAGACCCTTACGTTTTCCAACGGCGGGAATATTTCGGCTGCCGCAGGTGCCACCCACGTCAGTATCGGCGGTGCGGCGGGCACGGTGGCTTTCTCCCAGGTAGGAAACGTGGGGGCGAGCGGCGCAGCCCTGGCCACCAATGTGGGGGTTATCCGTGCCAGTGCGGCTGGTGATATTTATATAAGCGAAGCGAATGCGGTACAGCTCGGGGACGGTACTGGCGGAGTAACGACGAGCGGCGGGCTCATCGATATTGTTGCCGGCGGGGCCATCACCTTTGGAAATACGGTGACCACCACAGGGACAGGAACCTCGATAAGTTTGAATGCGACCGCAGGGGGGATCGCCGTCTCCCAGAACATTTTCGCGGCAAACAATTCCCAGATTACCCTTACGGCGGGCGGAGGCGGGAGCATTACCCGAACTGCCGGGACTGTGGGGGCGAGCGGAAGCACGAGTCTATTGGTGCTGAGTGCAGGGGGAGCGATCGGGGCTTCTGGGGCTGCCCTGGTGACCAATGTGGGAACGATCCGGGCCAGCGCGGGGGGGGACATTTATATAAGCGAAGCGAATGCGGTACAGCTCGGGGATACCAGCGGGCCGGTAACAACTTCGGGTGGGGTCATCAACATCACCGCGGCGGGGAACATTACCACCGGTATCTGGGCGAGCGGGGATATCATCTCCACGACCGGCGGAACTGGAAGCATCACGATTACCACCACCGCCGGCGGTACCATGAGCCTTTCTGATACGGTGGCAAGCGCCGAGGGGGGCCTCGTGACCCTGACCAACGCAGGGGCCCTTACTATCTCCGCTCCCATCACCGCCCGGGGCGGCTTTACCCAGAATGGAGCGGGGGCGGTAAGCTTGGCTGCCAACATTACTACCACGGGGGACGGGGTGAGTTTCCTTCGGGCCGTGACCCTCGGGGCTGGTGTCGCCATCGACACAACCAATGCCGGGGCTAATCCCGCCGGGGGGAACATCAATTTCCAGAACACTTTGAGTGGAGCTTATAATATAACCCTGGCCAGCGGTACAAGCGGTGCGATTACCGTCAGCGGGAATGTGGGCGCCACGCCTCTCACGCCTCTTGGGGTTCTTAGTATTACAAACTGTAACGGCGCAAGCTTTAACGGGAGTGTTAGTGCGGCCAGTTTTTCGATAAACGGGGTGAGTGCGGGGCAAACCGTGACGGTTGTGGGAGCCCTGAACCTGACAACTGGCCTTACCACGGCAGGTGGAAACTATAACATAGCCTTGAATGCTGGAGCGGTGGGGCAAACCTCCGTAATTGCCGGAACGACGACCTTTAACAACACGGGGACGCTGACCCTGGGGAACGACGCGGGTGACAGCATCACCTTTACCGGCGGGGTAACGGCGACGGCGCCGAGCCAGGTTAATCTTGCGGGGACCATTGCGACCGGCGGCGGAACGGGAGAGAACATAAGTCTTGGGGATACTGATACGTCGGTAGTTCTGGTGGCCAACACGACCCTCAATACCGAAACTTCCGGCACCGTAACTATAGGTACCACCGTAAGCATTCCTACAAATACCACCCTAGATCTCACTTCTTCTAATTTCAATGTTACTGAAATTGACTTTACAGATAATACGAGTATTTTCAGGCTTACCGGAAATCAAACAACCCACACGATTACAACGCTGGATACCAGCCAGGGTATTGTCGAATATTACGGTGCTGCGGGCACAATCTTTGCGACAGATTTCGGCTCTGCGCCGGGCAATAACTATCCCAGTCTCCGTATTGCTGCAGGATCGGGCACCAAAACCCTGGCGGGCGATATTGTTGTACACGGTAACTGGACGAATGCGGCAGGTTTTGCGGGTTTTAATAGCCAAGCAGGAACCGTTATCTTTACCGGCAGTGCCGAGATCGACAATACAATAGAAATCCGCGGATCCAACGAATGGTACATCTTTGAGTGTACTACGGCGGGGCTTAAAATATTGTTTGAAAACACCGCGAGCCCCACCATTCAGCGGATAAAGGCCGGAGGTGTTTTCCGGGTAAAGGGAGCTGCTGGCAGTGGCAATTCTATTACCCTCGAGCGGCTAAACAACACGGGCACTCCCGCCAATCCCCCTACAGGGACAGATGACCAGCATTTCTGGTTCTTTGAGCTTATTCCCGGTGCAACGCTGGATATGGAGTATGTAAAGGTCTATTACTCCAATGCCCGGAAGTATCCGGTTTCGATCCCTTCAACAGTAGACGCATATCCCTACAGTACCTACTATTGCTATAAATGGCTAAAGAATTGGTTTGCCATTTATAGTTATACCGAAGACTCGGACTATAACGGTAAGATCGACCGGCTCAGAGTAGAATGTGAAGGTTTTGTGGGCGATGATTTTTCGGGTTTCCAGGTGGAAGTAAAGAACAGAGATACCGGCGAAGCCTACCAGGTAACCGGGTACAGCAGGCCCGAAGTTGGCCCCAATTTCTATATATACCTCCAGGAAAAGCCCTACCTGGACGGAGGGGCGGTGCTGCTGTGGCGGGTAGTGCAGAACACAACCCTGGTGGACGGTAGTATGGGTGATAAATTTGTGGGCAACCTGGAAAGCAACAACTCAACCCTAAAAGATACTTCTGATGGGGATTTTGGAGACTGGATGATCACCATCGATACGGTCTGGCCGGTGGTGGGCTACACCCTGGCCCTGCCGGGTCAAAATCAGGTCTTTATCCACTTCTCTGAACCGGTGGTTACGAGTACGGGTGATATGCCCGGCGAATCAAATTTGGGATTGAATAGCGGTCTTACGGTTGTTTCAGGGAGCGGCAATGGCATCCGGGAAGCCCTGGGAGACGTGGCCACACCCCCAACTGCGTCAGACATTGCTGCGGGATCGATAAACCTCACTTTCACGGGAACTTTAAAAGATATGGGGCAGGAGCCTTATTGGGAAGCGCTATATTATAATCAGGTCATCGGTGCCCCTGACCCATCTTACCCGCCTTCTTCTGGCTATACCGCAACGCCTTCAACGTATAACCGTTCTGCAACCCGGCCGGCCTTTGACCTGCAGGGCGGTGCGGGAAAGACATCCCACCGGATCTCCGACGTCCTTATTTCGGTGCCCCCGGCCAGTGCGGCGGACGATCGTTACTTTGTCTGGCCCCTTTGGGCCCGGGACAGCGTGACCATCGAGGTTGCCGAGTCCCAGTACGAGACTGCCTTCCCCACGGGGAGCGACGCCGCAGGCCAGACCATTGGCCTCGTGCGGGACTTTACGGGAACCCAGTGGCTGCGGGACCAGGACATTACCATGCAGGTCCGGGTAAATCCTGACCTGTCGCCGACGAACCTCTCCCTCCATTTTGATGCAAGCGCGGCCTCCAGTTTCCGGGCCACCGCGGCCAATGGGCCGGTGGGCCTCTGGCTCCCGGTCTTTAACAACGGCGGACTTTCGGGGGCGGCCTTCTCCGGCATCGTTCCCTGGCCCAACGATAGCAGCCACGGGGGCGGCACAAGCCTTTATGCTGGCACTAAACAGGGGGCGGTTCTGCCAGCCAGTGCTCTCTGGAACTTTAATATTCCCGCTAGCGATCCCCGGGTGCGGAGCGTCTCTACCCTGGACTTCTTCTTTACCCTGGATAACGGCAGCATCACCGCCGATCCCCTCTATGTGGCCCGTCTCGATGTAGCGCCTGGGGCGGTGATCCCCGCCGACTGGTACCGCAGGGTGCGGCCATTCAGCTTTGATATCCACGATGTCACCAAGCAGCGGAGCAGCGCCACCATATTGAACAACGTCATCGATCCAACTAAGGGCGAGCGGGTGCGGCTTTCTTACCAGCTTACCAAGGCAGGACAGGTTACCATCCAGGTCTTTACCCTGGACGGGGACCTCGTGCAGGTCCTGTACCGGGGCTACCGCGAAGCTGGAGACTATACCGTAAGCTGGGACGGAAAGAACCGGGGCGGCCGGGTTGTTGCCCGGGGCATGTACTTTATCCGCATCGTAGGCCCCGACATCGACGAAATCCGCAAGGTCATGGTGGTAAAGGAATAGGTGCTCCCCCTGCGTTTTTCTTGCGTTCCCGCCTACTTTAGGGTACACTGGAGGAACCACCCCTGGCCCCGGAAAAGGGGCCGGGGGGATACCGCCGGGCCGCTCCGACAAAGGCGCCCCGCGGAGTCCTGTATTCGATTAAACCAACGAAAGGGGAACCCAATGAAAGGCATAGCTATCAATCTGAAAAGCCTGATGGGATGGAACCTGTCTATGCTGGCAGTTGCTGCGGCCCTGGGGCTTTCTCTTGTCTCCTGCGGCGCCTCTTCAGTTCCCGACCCCCAGGGGGCCTGGGTACCGCCGGGTTATCGGCTTGTGTGGCAGGACGAATTTAACTACAGCGGTGCCCCGGATAGCGAAAAGTGGGGCTATTCCACCGGAGGAAACGGATGGGGTAACGCGGAGGTGCAATTTTACACCGATAAGCGGACCAATTCCTATGTCGATAAGGGCCGCCTGGTCATTCGGGCCGTGAATGAGGGGGGCATGTGGACCAGCGCCCGCTTAAAAACCCAGTACAAGGCCGACTGGACCTACGGCTATATTGAGGTGCGGGCCAAACTTCCCCAGGGGGTGGGTACCTGGCCAGCCATCTGGATGCTCCCCTCCTTCGATACCTACGGAGGATGGCCCCGGTCCGGCGAGATCGATATCATGGAACACGTGGGATTTGATCCCGAGGTGGTCCATACCACGGTGCACACCCTGGCGTATAACCACAAGAACGGCACCCAGAAGAATCATCACGAAAAAATCCCCGGCGTTACCACGGGCTTCCATATCTATGCTATCGAGTGGACCCCCCAATTCATCCAGTGGTACATCGATGGGAAACCCTTCTTCCGCTTTGACAACGAAGGGAAAACCTTTGCCGAATGGCCCTTTGATATCCCCTTTTACCTTATCATGAATGTGGCCATCGGCGGTACCTGGGGTGGCCAGAAGGGCATCGATCCTAAGCTCAAAGAGGCTCGTATGGAAGTTGACTATGTGCGGGTCTATCAAAAATGAGTATCTTTTCTCTAAGGAGAGATACCTATGCTTGTACCTGCCATAGAAAACCGTCGGGCCTATCGGGCCATTAGTAGCGAGGCCCTTCCCGAAGGGGCCCTGGACGAAATTCTGCGGGCCGGGACCCTGGCCCCTTCCTGTTATAACAACCAGCCCTGGCACCTGGTGGTGGCCCAGGGGCAAACCCTACAGGCGGTGCACGAAGCCCTTTCAGAGGGAAACGCCTGGGCCCGGAAGGCTCCGGTTATCGTTGCCCTGGTTACCCGTCCCTGCGACGATTGTCGCCTGGACGATGGCCGGGACTATGCCCATTTCGATCTGGGCCTCTGCGCCATGAACATGATGATCCAGGCAACCCATCTGGGGCTGGTGGCCCATCCTATTGCGGGGTTTAATCCCAAAAAGGTCCGCAGCGCCCTGGGGATCCCTAAGGACTATGATGTGGTAAGCCTCCTGGTGATAGGGCAACGCGGAGACCCCGCACACCTCGAGGAATGGCAAAAAAAGGCCGAAACGGGCCCCCGGGACCGCAAAAGTCTTGACCAGGTGGTGCACTGGAATAAGTGGTAGGAAGGTGAGAGAGGAAGGGCGCCACATTCCCTCTGTGAATAGGGGAAGAAGGGGATCCTCCCTTTCTGTGGTGCCTTAAAAAGGGAAGGGCGCCGACATTCGGTTTATGTGCTTAGCCCCGGTTCGCAGGCGGGGCCCTCTCCAAGGGAGCGACAGAGGTTTACCATTTCGATAAGGGCGCAGGCCCCTTCAAAGCCCTTGTTGCCTGCCTTGGTTCCTGCCCGTTCCACCGCTTGTTCAATACTGTCGGTGGTAAGGACCGAAAAAATCACGGGTTTCCCCGTGGCAAGACCCACCTGGGCAATGCCTTTACTCACTTCGGCGGCCACGTAGTCAAAGTGGGGCGTACTGCCCCGGATAAGAGCCCCGAGGCACAGGATCCCGTCGATGGTAGGATCCCGGGCCAGAATCTGGGCAGCCAGGGGAATTTCAAAGGCCCCCGGAACCCGCACAAGTCGGATCTTTTCTTTTTCTGCCCCATGTCGAAGAAGACCGTCCAGGGCGCCCTCAATCAGGCGGGAAACGATAAAATCGTTAAACCGGGATGCCACGATAGCAAGCCGCATCTGGCGGGCGATAAGTGATCCTTCAATAATGGTGATGTCCATCCTGTTCTCCTTGCACGTTCCTATGGTTTGTTCCTCTTAGAGAGGAATCCGGTGTCCCATCTTGTGAATTTTTGTCTGAATATATCGATCGTTTAAGGCTGTTCGGGTTCCCAGAAGGGGAACCTGACCAACCACCTCGATGCCCCCTGCTTCGAGGGCCCCTACCTTGTGGGGATTATTGGTGAGGAGATCCACCCGGTGAATCCCGAAGTAACGAAGCATATGCACCGCCGCCCCATAATCCCGTTCGTCTCCCCTGAAGCCGAGGGCCACATTTGCCTCTACCGTGTCCAGTCCTCGATCCTGAAGTGCATAGGCCCGGATCTTGTTAATGAGCCCAATACCCCGGCCTTCCTGATCCAGGTACAGGATGATGCCCGAGCCTTTCTCCGTAATCCGGGCCATGGCCTGCTGCAATTGGGAGCCACAATCGCATCGAAGAGAACCAAGGGCATCGCCGGTGCAACAGGCTGAGTGAATTCGACAGAGAACCGGTTCCTGAAAGGGTCCGGTGCCGTACAAAAGGGCGAGGTGTTCCCTGTTTCCCGGCTGTTCCAGAAAACCAAAGAGTCGAAAGTCCCCGTATTTTGTGGGAAGCACCGTTTCTGCCAGAGGAATAAGATGCCGTTCTTGTTCTTGACGGTACTGGATGAGTTCTTCGATAGAAAGGATGCAAAGGCCATGACGGATGGCAAAGTCGGTAAGAGCATCACCTTTCAGCATGGTCCCATCGGGAGCAAGGATTTCACAGATGGCGGCCCCCAACGGGATTTCCCTCTCAATTGAAGTAGCCCCTGCGGGCCTATCTTTCTGTTCCCGGGCAAGGCGTACCATATCCAGGGCGGCCTCGGTGTGTCCTGGGCGTTCAAGCACACCCCCTGGCCGTCCTATCAGGGGAAACACATGGCCGGGACGCCGAAAGGCGTCTCCCCTGGCCTCTTTATCTACAAGACGCCGAATCGTTGTGGCCCGTTCAAAGGCACTAATGCCGGTTTTTGTTTCTTGGGCGTCCACGGAAACGGTAAAGGCCGTCCTGTGGGGATCCTCATTCCAGGCGACCATGGGGGCTAGCGAAAGCTCCCGGGCCCGTTCTGGAGTAAGGGGAACACAGATGAGTCCTCCCCCCTGGCGAATCATAAAATTAATGTGGGTTGGTGAAGCATATCGGGCATCGATGCACAGATCTGCCTCGTTTTCTCGATGTTCATCATCCACAATGATGAGCATCTCTCCCTTCCGGATGGCCGCCAGGGCCTTTTCAATATTCTTCATACAAAGCCTCCTCGTTCTGAACGGAATCTAAAAAGCCTCCCTTTCGAAGAAGTTCTGCAAAAGGGGATTTCGGGGTAAAAGGACGGCGGTTCTCCTTGCCTCCCCCGGCGGGCGGGCGAAGGAGTTGTTCCACATAGCGGGCCAGGATATCGCATTCCACATTGATTGGATCTCCCACGTTTCGGTGCTGGAATGTGGTGTTTTGCCACGTGTGGGGCACAAGGGAAATTTCTATCCTGAGGTTTTCTATGGCGGCCACCGTAAGACTGACCCCATCCAGAGCCACGGAACCCCGGGGCGCGAGATAGGGAGCAAGCTCTGGGGGTATTCGGATTGTTACAATATGGGCGATATCGTCGGTGTGGATTGCTTCGATCCAGCCCACACCATCAACATGGCCTGTGACAAAGTGTCCCCCGAGAAAAGAGCTCAGGCTAAGGGCTGGTTCGAGGTTTACCGCTGTCCCTGAAGAAAGGTTCGTAAGGGTCGTACGTTCCAGGGTTTTTCTCATTACCTGGGCTTCAAAAAAGCTCTTTTCCCGGCGGATAACGGTAAGGCATACACCGTTTACGGCTACGCTTTCCCCAACCGTAAGGGAGGAAAGTGTTTTTTGGCACCGAATCTGTAGTTGCAGAGAATGGGTGCCCCGATATACGTTCTGGATATATCCTATTTCCTTGATGATACCGGTGAACATGGGTCCCCCTCAATAATAATGTCTTCCCCACAGGGGGAAAGGGTGATGTTTGTTAGTCGGGAAAGCAGGGCTGAAAGAGGGCTTTTTGCGTAAAAGGGAACCGCTTTATTGGTAAGGCAAGGGATAGGAAACGGAGGGTTCCCTTCTGGTGGTACACCCCTTTCTGGATGGGGTAAGGAAGGGGCCGCTGGATCGGCTATACAAAAGGGCGCCACATACAGGCGGACCCTATCCACAATCCCTGCGGCAAGGGCGCTTGCGGCGATACGACTTCCCCCTTCAATGAGCAGGCTGGTGATACCCTCTTTTCCAAGGTGTAGTGCCAATTCCCTGAGATCAACCCGCTCAGGGCTGGTCCTGGGGTTTTTTGATTGCTTTGGAAAGCCATGGCTGTTCCCTGGCGTAGCTGGATGCGGTTCTGGAACATATTCCGGATCAGGTTGAGGTTTTGCCATTGGTGGCAGGGAAAGAACGCGGATACCCCGTTCCTGTAAGGCTTTTGCCTTAGGATCTTCAGGGGAAGCGCAGGTGGCCACGATGGTGGGAACCTGGGTGGCGCTTTGGACAATTCGGGAAGTCAGGGGGATCCGAAGCTGGCTATCTACAATCACCCGCAGGGGATTTTTCCCCGGATACAGCCGGGTGGTCAGCAGGGGGTCATCGGCGAGAACCGTTCCGATGCCGCAGAGAATCGCCTGGTAGTGGGCCCGAAGCCGGTGCACGTCGTGATGGGAGGTTTCGCCGCTGATCCAACGGGACCCGGTTTGTCGGGACGGTACAATGACTGAAAAAGATTGGGGCTCGCCCTTATCGTGGTGGGTACCATTCTGGTTGTTGGGAGGGATGGCTCTGGGGGGATCTCTATCCTCCGAAGGCCAGCCGATTTTCCCATCCAGCGAACAGGCCATCTTAAGGAGCCCGTAGGGACGCCCCTTTTCGTGGTAGGTAAAAAAGAAGGGGTTAAGGCGTCGGCATTGGTCTTTCATGACGCCCACCTGAAGGGGAATGTGAGCCTCCCTCAGGGCCTTGATCCCTTTGCCACAGACAAGAGGACAGGGATCTTCTGTTCCGATGACTACCTGTCCGATTCTTTCCTTGATGATCCGTTCGGTACATGGGGGTGTTTTCCCGTAGTGACAACAGGGTTCCAAGGTGACATAGAGGGTGGCCTGCGAAAGATCCCGGTAACCCCGCTGGTGGGCATCTTCGATGGCGGCAATCTCCGCGTGGGGGCCCCCATACCGGGCATGATACCCCGTGCCGATAACCTCACCCTGAAGGACAAGGACAGCCCCCACCAGGGGATTCGGATATGCGTCGGGGGCTCCCTTGCGGGCAAGCTCCAACGCCAGAGACATGTACCTGTGGTGCATAAAAAAACCCCGGAACCAAGCGGTCTCCAGGGCTTTATGTTGAATCGATGAATGGCGCTCGTGGGTTAAATAACAGCGGAGCGGCCACCGGTGTGGTGTTCCATACATCCAGATTCTTCTTCCATCCAGACTATTACTGTCGGCCTCGGAGTTTCACCGAATCCTGCGCAGAAAGGGACCACCGGTCCTGCTTTCCTTGCTCGCGGGCTATACCGCCGGTGGGGACTTGCACCCCGCCCTGAAGACTCTGTATGTTTTGAGAGTATCAGTATCCACCAGATCTGTCAATGCCGGGGCACAGATTTAAGAGAATTTCCATTCCTTCATTATTAACGATGATTTTCTACCGTTCCTCTACTAAATAACTTTTAATCTAAGATGATACTTCCAACCAATTTTCTATGTCTAAACCGGGGATATGAGCAAAATGGCGTGTATTGCCTGTTACCAAAATTCTGCCGGTAGCAACGGCAATAGCGGCTATTTGGAGATCCGCCGGAGCTATGGGTGTACCCTTTTGTTCAAGTTCGACCCGTAACCTCCCTGCGATACGGGCCGCAGTTTCATCAAAGGGAATAACCTGAATAGCAGGAAGCACGAGCTGTTCAAAGAGCATGATGAAATGTTGAGGAGCAGAACTACGATGGGCTCCATAATATACTTCGTATACAGTAATAGAGGAGATAGCCTGACTTTCAGGAGAAATTTTTTGTAGTCGCAGAAGAATATGTTGGGGTACTTTCCGTTTCATCAAAGCCGATATAAAATCGGTATCAAAAAGGTACTTCACGATGTATTTCCCCGTGGCGTTCCTTATAAACGGCTTCTACCAATTCTCCCAGTTCCTGAAAATTTTCCCAGGGAACAGTCGCAAGACCACCTTCCTGTTTCTCGGCGTTTTCCTGAAGAGGTACAATCATGGCTATTGGTTTTTCTCTTCGTTTAATGATGATCCGTTCTTTTTGTTGGGAACTTCGGGTCAGGTATTCTGAAAGACGGGCCTTTAATTCATGGACCGATACAAAAAAGTCTGCCATACGGATCCTCCCCATCATTAATATACTATCCTCGTTTTTATATTTTCCTTCGTTCTGTCCCTACTAGAATGGAAAGTTCAACACTACTTTTCTTTATTTCTTTATTTTGAGGCTGAAAATGAAAGGGACCACCGGTCCTGCTTTCCTTGCTCGCGGGCTATACCGCCGGTGGGGACTTGCACCCCGCCCTGAAGACTCTGTATGGTGTTAGCCTAACGGGGACTAGTTGTTTTGTCAATTCCTTGGGAGGCACAAAAGGTGATTCGGCAGATATCTATCCGCTTACCCCCCTTCAGACGGGGTTACCATCTTATCACCCATCTTATTGAACAGGGCCTCGAGCCCCTGATGCCCTTGCCTGAGGCGGGGCTCTTGCACCTCTTTATCCAGCACACCTCGGCGGCTCTGACCGTCAACGAAAATGCGGACCCCACCGTGCGGGGAGATTTTGAGACGATGATGAACCATCTTGTTCCCGATGGGTTTAGGGGGTTCCGCCATACCCTGGAGGGGGACGATGACATGAGTGCCCACATAAAGGCCTCTCTGTTGGGGCAGAGCCTTACCATCCCTATTCAAAATGGACGGCTTGCTCTAGGCACCTGGCAGGGGATTTACCTCTGCGAATTCCGTAACCATGGAGGGGCCCGCACTATTGTGGTCACCCTCTATGCCTAGGAGAAAGAGGTGGGAGAAGCGCGCCGGCGGAGGGGGCTGACTTTTCTGTGAGGGAAGGGAAGGGGTAAACATCTCCGTGCCCTTTTCAGAAATAGCTGACCGTGCTAGTATAAAACCATGACGATTCCATCAACGACCCTTGAACAGGAAGGCATCCGTGATGTCCTTCAGCGAATGGCCCTGGCGGCCCGGACTGCTCCCAAAGCCCGGGGAGTGGACGAAATCGTAACCCTTGCCCTCATGGGGGAAGAAAAGGATCGCCTGGCGGATGAGATGCAGCGGATCGGAGAAGAAAAGAACCTCGCCTTCTTTGTGCGGGATGCTAAAAACGTGCGGGCCGCCCAGGCGGTTCTGGTAATAGGTTTCCGGAATAAGACCCGGGGGGTTGCTAACTGTGGCAACTGCGGCTACCGGGATTGTGCGGAGAACCTCCAGCACCGGGGAGTCTGCGCCCTGGGGGTGGTTGATCTCGGCATTGCCCTAGGATCGGCTGTGTCGGTGGCTGCCAGTGCCCATGTAGATAACCGGATCATGTTTACGGTTGGAAAGGCCGTGCTTTCCCTTGGGCTTTTGCCAGAGGTGCACACCGCCTATGGGATTCCCCTCTCGGCCACGGGGAAAAGCCCCTTCTTCGATCGGGGATAAATAAAACATCGTGCCTATTGTTTCTCTTATGAAAAAAAAATCGATGGGGTGGAGCTACCGTCTCAACCGGGTCGCACGATACCTCCTGGGGCTCGCCCTGGTGGGGGGCCTTTCCCTGGTTCCTCTTCCCGCCCAGTCCTTCTGGATGATCGAAGTAGGGGATCCCCTCCTCGAAGAGTACCAGGGCCTTTTTCAAGAAGCGGGGGAGACGCTCCTTTCCCTGACCCCTCCTTTCAGCACCGAGGAACTTCGGCAGGCCCTGCAAGGGCTATCCACGGAAGGACGATCCGACGCCTGGCTTCGTCGCTATGACCGACTCATGGCGGCCCTCGAAAAGCCACTTCTGTACCAGGAAGGGTCCTTTGGTTTTTCGATGCGCCCCGAGGTGGCGGTGGAACTCCAGGGGCGGAGTAACGGGAATCTCCCCTGGATAAAGAAAGAAGCCGAAAGTCCCGCGGCCCTCACGGTGCCCCTGGATTTTTTCTTTGCCCAGCGACTGTATGCCCGGGGAGACCTTATCCTGCGCAACGATCCTTCTTTTTATGAGAACGGCGGGGCTCCCTGGTATACCAATCTTCCTCTGGACATTCAAAAATGGGATATGAACATGCCCCTGCGGGCCTATGTGGCCGCCGGTGATAGCTGGTGGAACCTCCAGCTGGGGCGGGACCGGCTTTCCTGGGGAAATGGCCAGACAGGGAACCTGGCCCTTTCGGATAGTCCCGATTACTATGATTTTGTTCGGTTTTCCCTTGTTAGCACCAATTTTAAATATTCATTTTTAATTACCCAGCTACCCCTGTCCTTACAGGGTACCCTGTACCCTGGGGCGGTGCCGTCGGGGGCGCTCGAGGAAACAACCCAGCGTTATTTATACCTGCACCGCTGGGATTTTCGGCTCTGGAAGCGCCTTTCAATCGGAATAACCGAGGGGGTCCTGGTGGGGAATAGCGCCCTTGAGCTTCGGTTCCTCAATCCCCTTTCGATTTTTCACTCCCTTTTTTCCTGGCGGGATTACGAAAAATGGAATGGCACGGGGGACCTGAACGGTTCCATTGTGTCCCTTGATTTTGAATGGAATTTGGGCAGAGGCCTTGTCCTGTATGGCCAGGGGGTGATGAACCAGTACACCACTCCCTATGAGGCGGAACACTGGCCAGATGAGGTAAGCCCCAACGGTTTTGGGTGGCTTGGGGGCCTTTCCTATGTCCGGAATATCCAGAGTTGGCAGGGCCGTTTCTTTATAGAAGGGGTCTACACGGACCCCTACCTCTATATGCTTTCCAGTCCCTTTGCCAGCTTTGTGTGGATGCGCCGCCTTTCGGAACTTACCACCAAGGAACTGCGGTATCGCTGGATTGGCTATGAGCGGGGGCGAGATGTGGTGGTGGGAGCCATCGGGGGCCACTTTAAAAAGGATCCCCTTTCGGTGGCGCTTCAGGCCCTTGTTGAAAGCCGGGGAGAACACGGCCTTACCTGGGATTGGCAGGAGGGAAGAGCCGCATACAAGGAGCAAAGCCCCTCGGGGGTGGCTCAGAACAGCCTTGTCTTCTCTGGACAGGTGGAATGGCAGGCAGCTCCTCGTCTTTCGATCGGTTTGTTTGGGGCGGTGCAACAGATTTTTTCCTTTAACCACGAAGAAGGAAACAACCAGTGGGGTATTGAAGGGGCCCTTACCCTTCGGTATGGCTGGTGAACAAGACAGGGAATGTTGGCGGGGCTTGTGTCCCTGCGGTCATACCTATAAAAACAAAGGAGTACTACAGGATGTACAAAAAATTGAGTCTTTCGATAGCCCTGGCGCTGTTCGCGGTAGGAATGCTAATGGCCCAGGTACCCCACGATCCAAACGATCAATTGTATCGGGATATGGATCGCTGGTTTACCCAGGGGTATATCACCACCTCACTTCCGCAAATTCGGCCCTATCCGGCCCAGTTCATCCTTGTTCTTCTTGATGAGGTAATAAGTCGCGGTGATGCGGAGGCCCAGAAAAGGGCCCTGCGGTATCGGTCTGCCCTTTCTGGGAAGGATCGACCCCTTCATGTGGGGCTTACTGGCACTCTGGTAGGCGAAAACGGTGATACCACAGTATATGGGGCCCCCACGGTGGATGGGGTGCTTGCCCTTGAATCCTGGCTTACCGCGTCCTATGACCTTAGGGTGTATGGGTCCCTTCGTAAGCCGGGGGAAGAACTCCGGGTTCCCGGTACCTATTCGCCCTATTCGGATTTTATCGAAGACTGGGCCAGCGTGGGTCCCTTTTTAATACTCCAGAACTGGACCAGTAGTCTCGCCCTTGGGACCGCTTCCGTATATATGCAGGCCGGGCTCAATCGGACCAGCTTTGGCCCCTTTTATGATACAAGCCCCGTGATAGGAAGTCAGGCCGGGCGGGCAGGCCACTTTAGCGTGGAATATCGAAAAGACACCTGGAACTTTGGAGCCCTCTTCATGGTTCTTACCGCCACCGATGACTTTGGAAATGGCCAGTTTTCAGATAAGTACCTCATGCTCCACACCTTTGACTTTAGACCTTTCTCCAATTTTGAGTGGGGTTTCTTTGAATCCGTCGTCTGGGGAGCGCGGCTAGAGCCCTTATACTTTATTCCCTTTAACCAGCTCTTTGCCTCCCAGTCTATGACAGGGTTTTCGGATAATTCTTTCTTTGGTTTCCATGTTCGCTGGCGCCCCCTCTCGGGGCTTCTGGTCCGTTCCCAGGTGTATGTCGATGATCTTAATTTCAATGACCTTGTGTCCTTTAAATTTGATACCAAGTATAAGCTCGCTGCCCAGGGGGGCCTGGACTATGTTCCTCAAAAGGGCTGGTTCCCCGAAGTACGCCTGGAATACACCGCGGTGATGCCCTACATGTACACCCATGAAAACAGTATTGCCCGCTATACCGATAATACACCCAACTACACTAACTATACCCACCGGGGCCGCAGTTTAGGCTCTGACCTGGAGCCCAACTCGGACAGGGTACGACTGGTCCTCAGTAAGCCCCTCTTGCCTGAACTCTCCGTAGCCCTTACCTCCTATTTTACTCGCCATGGGAATGCCTCCGAAGGAATCGCCGGCATGACGCAGGCCTACCATGATGGGACGATTTTTGATGATGGCCGCCTTGACGATGGGACCGCCACCTTCCACTATGAAACCCGCTTCCTTACCCAATCGGTGATCGATTACCGCCTTGCGGGGGGCCTCGGCCTTTCCTGGAGTCTTCCCACCGACTGGGGGGATCTGGCACTCCAGGCTGATTGCGTGGCCGAATATGGCTGGAACCGCAATCTGGAAAAGGGAAACAACGGATGGTCCCTCTATTGGAGTGTCACCGGGAGCTGGCGCTGGTAAGACTGGTACCAATGGTACGAAGAGGCGGTTCCCTTTTTTACCGGTATGTCCGCGGGGCCCTCTTCATCCAGTCTGGTCTGAACGCTTTCCCAGGGCTTCCACGGTGGGAAGGAAATAGTCGGTAGCCGTAAAAAGCCCCTGGAGGCTCACTTTCTGGGCGCCCTCGATATATATCGAGGCCCAGGAAGCTGGGCCTTTTCCCTGTTTTTCTGTAAAAGATAACGGCCCTGCTCCGTAAAGAGGCCCCTCTTCCTCGCCATACAGGGGAGATGGGAAGGGCCTTTCCTTTGGACCTTCCGTATCGGTATAAAAGAAAAATCGCAGTTCCCGGAGGATCCGCTTTTTTCTATCCTTTGGGGCAACCTCGAAAATCCGTTCCCCCCCCGGGCCTTTTCGTTCGGTGGTGGCGATCTTAAGGGAGGCAAGCCAGCGACGAAGGCGCTGAAGTTCCTTCTCCATGCTGGAAGCGGGCCAGCTAATCGTAAGTCGTTCTGGATAGTAGGCCTCGGGAGAAGGGTCTTCGCAAAGGGTCACGGGGTGATGTAAAAAGGCCGCGAGGGCCCTCTGAACGAGGGCCAGATCTTCATCGGAAATCCAGGGAGCTCCCTGGGGATTAGCACCGCTAATCCCGTATACGCCGATGACGGTCCATCCCGCACAGAGGGTTCCCAGGCGGTCCTCCCAGGGGCCCCGGCTCCAGAGGGCCTCTTCGATTCTAAAAAGCCGGCCTATCAGACCCGGCTCCCGTTGAAATACCGAAGACAGGAGGTGGGCCGACAGGTATTCCCGGTGGGTCCCCGCAAAAGAAGGGGGAAGCCGAACCATAAGATAGCGGGGGCGGCTTTTTCGTTTCTTTTTGATAAGCTGTTCCAGGAGGCTCCCATACTCACCGAGGGAGCCGTGGAACCGGTGTTCTATAAGAAGGTGTCGTTCTTCGTTATTACGGCAGGCGCCGCAGCCACCACAGGATGCGGATTCTCCCGGTAAGCGAAAACAGGCAAAAGGATAGAACGACGAAAGGGATTGGGGCGCTTCCCTCGCTCTTTGGGCAGGAAAACGGTGAAGCGCCCGCTGACTTGCCTCATAGGCCCGCCGGCGGGCCTCCGACGATACAGAAAGCTTGAGGTTTCTGTAAGGAGAAACGAGAGAGGGCCGAATGTGGGTTTCAAAACCACCCGGTTGTTCCAATGCCTCCCGATAGGTAAGGTACTGCTGTGCCAGGTCTTCCCAGGAGCCCCGGATACCCTTATCGTACAGGAGACCCCGTCGGGAACCTTCTTCCAGAAAATGGGCCACCTGGTGATTGCCTGCCACGATGAGTTGATCCAGCACATATTCATCCCATTCCATGGCGGTGCGGAATTCAAAACCCGTGGCACTTGTGATGGTTCCCATCCGGCGGGCAAGGGCTTCCATGTGGTCCCGGTCAAACAGGCAGGGTTCAAGGGCAAGGGGTGTCCAGGGCATGCGGACCAGAAAACCCGCAGAAAAAATCACCCGCGGTCGCCCACCGCTTTCTGGCCCGGGGCTTTCTTCTGAGATTTTTCGAATATATTCACAGAGGGCCTGGAATTCTGTGAAATCATCCTCCTCTTCGTGGCCTGACAAAATAAAAAATAATTTGATTTCCCGAACGCCCCTCTTCCACAATTCCCTGAAAAGACGTTTTAGTTGTTCCTCTGAGAGACCCTTGGCATAGTAATCCCGCATCCTTTGGGAGATTCCCTCGATTCCTAGCGTAAAAGATCGCTTTTCCCCGATAAGTTCATAGTCCAGCATCCCCGGTAGTTCTGCCAGAATATCTGCCCGCTGGCTCATCATGTTTACCCGGTCAAACACCTGGTGGAGTTCGTATAAAAGAGGAAACAGGTCTCCATGGGCGTTAAAATTGAAGGAATAGAGCTCTACGGTGGAGGCCCCCGTGTTGGTAGCCACCTGCCGGGCCTGCTCGCGCAGGATCGGCATGGGCACTTCCCGGTAGGGTTTTCGTTCCCAGCCTTCAAAGCAGAAGGTACAGAAGGAAGGACAGCCCCAGGAAATCTGGAGCCGCGCCGTATCGGCCCCCGGGTGGTTAAAAAGGGGATAGGCGGTTGGAAGGAAGGGGTTATCTTGTACTTTCACCCGGGCATACTGCACAGGCCGGGGTGAGGATTCTGCCTGAACAATAGGTTGATGGGGTGGTTCTGCTTGATCAGTGGTGTGGCCGGCGGCAACAACCTGGCTTTGTTCTTTTCTGTTCCCCGGAATATCTACCCCTACGACGGGGTCTTTTTGTCCCTCCGTTTTCCAAGGGGTGGCCACCCATAGGGCCGGAATAGCCTTTTCCAAAGCCTGGAGGGCCTCTGATGGAGGGCCTCCCGTTTGCCCGGCGAGGATACTAAAAAACTCTCGACCATAGGCTTCCGCCTCCCCGAAATACAGGGCATCTACAAAGGAATCGCCATCGGGATATATCAGCCCCTGGCTTGCCAGAATATTGGACCCCCCTACGATAATGAGAGGATAGGGATGAAGGGAAGAAGGGGGCTTTCCTTCCTTCTTTCTTATTGATGCCCGGAGGGGTATCCCCGATTTTCTGAGCATAAGCGGAAGGTTAAGGAGTTCCAATGCGTAGGAACAGGAACAGAGGAGATAATCAAAGGCTTCCCAGCCTTTCCCTGAAGCAAGCCCTTGTACCCAGGACTCACCCCTCTTTTCCATGGTTTGTCGTTCTTTATACGAGGGAAAGAAACAAAAATCCCCATAGGCCGTTTCGCCCAGCACCGATCGCATGAGGGAAAACAAAAACAGGTGGGTATTCGATTCTTCGAGATCCTCTAAGGGGGAGAGGCGTACAAAAAGAATGCGCACCGTGGCGCTTTCCCAGGAAGGATTGTTCCATCCCGGAAAGGCGGGGGAAATTCGTTGAGCCCTGACCCATGAAAAGGTGGTTCCGGTGGTTTCTATAGCGGCGTGATTTCCTGTCATGGCGTTAAGATTGCTGAGGGGATGGTGACTGAGGAGGTGCGATAAGGCGTCCCTGATACAGGACTTTGGGATATACCGTAAGGTGCAGTTTTTTCTCGAGCCGGGCAAGCTGTTCTAGTTCCCGCTCATCACCGATGGTGATCATGATGCCCCGCTTCCCCATCCGGCCTGTCCTTCCTGCCCGGTGGAGGTAGCCTTCGGTTGTGGGGGGCACATCGAGTTCGATTACAAACTTTATATTCGGAAAATCGAGTCCCCGGCTTGCTATGTCGGTACTTACCAGTACGAGGAGAGCGCCCTTTTTAAAATCATTGATGGCTTTTTTTCGATTCTGCTTAGGCATATCCGAAAAGAGCCCCCCCGCCGCAATATGATGATACTGTAACTGGGATACTACTCTCCCTATCTGATCAGGCCGCTCTACAAACACCAGGGCCTGCCGCTTTCCCCGGTGGGCGGGGTCGGTCACCCCCAGGGCATACAGCACCGAACGGAGGGTGCTGATTTTTTTTCGTTGTTCGCTGAACACCGCCCAATGATCGATAGAAGCGGGAAGCGTCCGGCCATCGTCAGGAAGCCGTTCCGGGGTATCGGATAGAGGGCGTGGGCTCTCTGATGATAGTCCCTCAATGGTAAGGTACTGCCAGCCTTCTCGCAGATAAGGTTTGAGGGCTTCTTGTACCCTGGGGGGAATGGTGGCCGAACAGGCTACGAGTTGCCGGGGAGAAGAACATCGGGCGAGTAGGGCCGTCGTATGATCCTTTTGATCCTTTGCAAAGAGCCGATCCACCTCATCAAGCACCACATATCGAATAGCAAGGGGCCTAATTTTCCCTAACTGCATGAGGTACAGGACCCGCTCAGGGGTACCCACTACGATACGGGGTCTCTCTTTTTTAAGGGTACTGATCTGGCGAATAATGTTGGCCCCACCGATACACAGAAGCGCCCTTAGGGGGCTGCCTTCGAGGAGCCAGGAAATTTCCTGCTTTATCTGGCTTGCAAGCTCCGCTGTTGGGGCCAGAATAAGCAACTGTACTCCCTCACTGGAGGAACTGCCAGGGGAGGAGTCTCCAGGGGATCCTTTCTCTAACTGAGAAAAATCATTCAGTCCATCTTCGAACAGGTTGCGAAGGAGGGGCAAAAGATAGGCGAGGGTCTTACCGCTTCCAGTAGGAGCCTGGAAGACCAGGTCGCTCCGCTGTCCTAAAAGCGGAATTACCCTTTCTTGCACCACCGTGGGGGTTGCTACGTGACGTTCCCCCAGACGTTCAAGGAAAAGCGGAGGAACCCCCAGATCATAAAAACCTGCCATATCTGTGCCGGGCCTATTAGTGTTTCCGATAGGTTTCGTATACTTCTATCATAGAGGTCACAAAGCGGTCTACCGAATAGTTACGGGAAATTTCCTCAGACCGCATACCCAGTTGCTTTTGGAGTCCCGGATTCTCCAGGATTACTACTGCCTTTTCCCAGAGCTCTTTGTCGTTTTCTACGGCAAAGCCGTTTTCTCCATTAAGCACCATGTCGATAATGCTGGGATCCGCCGCGGCTACCACGGGAAGCCCCGATGCCATGGCCTCGATAAAGGTGATGGGATGGACCTCGCTGTGGGATGCGCTCATGAAAAGCTGGGCTCCCTGATATACGAGCTTAATCTCATCGGGCCAGCGAAGATACCCGGTAAACACTACCCGGGGGCCAATTCCCAGTTCGTGGGTATAGGCTTCCAGATCTCGGCGGTCAGGACCATCCCCTACGATCATGAGTCGAGCCCTGGGGCGGCGGGCGGCAATTTCTTTAAAGTTAAGCAGCAGCGTATTAATGTTCTTTTCAGTGCCCAGTCGTCCTACAAAGACAATCACCTCTTCATCGTCTTCGATGCGGAACCGATGCCGCATATCCCGGGCAGCCTGTTCTGTTTCACCGGAGCGATCGTAGAATTTACTTAAATCGATCCCATTGGGGACGATACGAATGGGACGGTCAAACCCATGGCCTACCAGATAATCGTAGATCTTTCGAGAAGGGGCGATAACGCAATCCTGCGATCGGAGGACAAAGTTGATAAAATCGGGGAGCTTTTTTTTAAGAATCTGTTCGAGCATGGGCACGTAGTACAGATAATCTTCATAGTAGGTATGAAGGGTGTGAACCGAGGGGATCTTCAATTTTCGTCGCACCGCCCGGGCTGCCAGATACAAACTAAACTCCGAATGGCTATGGATGATATCCAGCTTACATTCCCGGGCCTTTTTTACCACCCGGGGATCGGTAAAAAAACCAATACGGTGCTGAGGTTCTGCGGGAAACTTAATAGAAGGGATGCGAAACACCCCTTCTTCTGGTTTTGCATCGGGATGTTGAACGGTAAACACAAAAACCTGGTGTCCCCGTTTTTCCAATTCTGTTTTTAAGGTTCGAACTACCGTGACTACCCCGTTCACCTGGGGGGGATAGGTGTCGGTGAATAAGCCAATTCGCATAGATACTCCTTTGTTTAGTATGCCATACTTTGTTTTTTTGGAGAAGGGGGAATTTCCTTCGGTCTAAAAGTTTAAACTTGTAAAAAATTTGTGGCAGGAAGACTAAAATTATGCTAAAATCTCTTCACTCTCTATTAAACTGAAAAGGCCGGAAACTGCAGTACGAGAGGGAGGCCCCCTGAAAATAACTTAGAAGTACTGAATAGGACCGGAGGAGGAACGGGGTATGTGGAGTGTGGTGTTATTAGTGGTGTTTTTTGTGATTATGACAGGGATAGGTCTGTGGGGCATGTTCAGAACCAAAACCCTGGGGGATTTTTTCCTTGGGGGGAGAACTCTTGGCCCCTGGTTATCGGCGATTGCCTATGGGACCAGTTACTTTTCGGCGGTATTGTTTATTGGCTTTGCAGGAAAACAGGGCTGGCTTTTTGGTCTGAATGCCCTCTGGATTGCCCTGGGAAACTGCCTTGTCGGCGCCTTAGGAGCCTGGCTTGTTCTGGGCCGCCGTACCCGTATCATGACCCAGAACCTGGATACCATGACCATGCCCGAATTCCTCCAGGAACGCTACGGGGCCCGGCACCTAAAGCCCCTTGCGGCGGCGATTATTTTCTTTTTTCTTTTGCCCTATTCGGCATCGGTGTTTAAAGGTTTAGGACACCTATTTGAAGCGGTCTTCCAAATTCCCTATGAAACGGCGTTGCTCTTGATGATTGGCTTTACTGGCGTATATCTCGTATTAGGCGGCTACTTTGCCATTGCCATGACCGATCTTATTCAAGGTATATTGATGTTTGGAGGCGCCCTTGCCATGGTATGGGTGGTGTATCAAAGGGCAGGGGGCTTTGTTGCGGGGATCGAGAAGGTAGGAAGACTGTATCAAGAACATGTTCCTGCTTCGCAACAACCCTCGGTAATTACGGTCCTTTCCCTGGTCTTTATGACTAGTTTTGGTCCCTGGGCGCTTCCCCAGATGGTGCAAAAATTCTATGCCATTAAAGATGGGAGCCAAATCCGGCGTGCCGCTACGGTAAGTACGGTTTTTTCGGCGGTTATTGGTTTTTCGGCGTACCTTGTGGGAATTGCGGCCCACCTCTACTTTAATCCCGAAACTCTTCCCCGGCTTGCCAAGGGAGGCATCAATTTCGATTCCATTGTCCCCACCCTCCTAGTACAAGTGTTGCCCGAGCTTTTACTGGCTATCATTCTCTTGCTTGTTCTTTCTGCGTCCATGTCCACCCTATCATCGCTAGTGCTGGTTTCTTCCTCATCGGTGGCTATCGACTTGTATCCCGGTCGGCTCGATGCTACCACTGGAAAGGATCGGTCCGTGGCCATGATGCGTTTCCTTTCCGCGATCTTTATCATTATTTCGTATTTTATTTCCCGTTATCAATTTGAATTCATTGTAACCCTCATGTCCCTTTCCTGGGGAGCCGTGGCAGGTTCGTTTATAGCTCCCTATATTTATGGTCTTTTCTGGAAAGGGGGAACCAAAGTAGCCGCCTACAGTGCCATGCTCAGTGGGCTTCTCACAGAAATAGGGCTCTTTTTTATGCTGGGACCAGCTCAGTCTCCTCTGGCAGCCAGTGGTGCCATGCTTGTCCCCCTCATCGTGTTTCCGATAGTTTCTTTAGTAAGTAAAAAGCCTGAAAATACGATTATAGAAGAGGCTTTTAAAGGTGTATAAAGGGTACGTATGACAGAGATGACACTCCTTGGTGATGAAGCGGTGGCCCTGGGGGCAATCCATGCGGGGCTTACCGCGGCGTACGGATATCCAGGAACTCCTTCCACGGAGATCATGGAATTTTTGCAAGAACGATATGCGGCGGGCCTGGGACCCCTGGCCCAGTGGTGTACCAACGAAAAGACGGCCCTGGAGGCGGCGTTAGGGGTCTCCTTCGCGGGACGGCGGAGCCTGGTGACCATGAAACACGTGGGACTCAATGTGGCATCCGATCCCTTTGTAAATGGGGCCCTTGTGGGAATCAAAGGGGGCCTTGTGATTGCAGTGGCCGATGACCCCGGGATGCACAGTTCCCAGAACGAACAGGATTCTCGCTTTTATGCCTCTTTTGCCCTGGTTCCCTGTATGGAACCCCGGAATCAGCAGGAAGCCTATGAGATGACCCGGGAAGCCTTTGAGGTATCCGAACGTTTTCATGTGCCGGTGTTACTTCGTCTGGTAACTCGGCTTTCCCATTCCCGGGCCCCTGTTTCCCCGCGGCAAGAACAGGCAGAAAATCCCCTGGAAAAAACCAATGACCGGTCTGAATGGTTGCTGCTTCCTGCCTTTGCCCGGAGGCGCTATCAGTCCTTGCTTGACCGGCAAGGGGCCCTGATCCAGTGGTCTGAAAGCCACCTGGTAAACCGGCTTATCACCGAAGGTCGGGATGTACGGCGGGTAGTGATCACCACAGGCCTCGGGGGAAACTATTTTGAAGAAAACCTCGAGGACTATCGAACCGTGTCCCAACTGCCGGTGCACCTTCACATTGGGGTATACCCATTACCGGTAGACCTTATTCGGCGGGCCTGCGAAAAGGCCGCGGACGTTCTGGTAATAGAAGAAGGCCAGCCCTTCCTTGAGCGGTATCTGCGGGGCTTGTTACCCCTTCCACTTCGTATTCGGGGTAAGCTGGATAACACATTACCCCCCACGGGAGAACTGGACCCCGATGTGGTCCGGGCTGCCCTTGGGCTTGCTCCCCGACCGGTGCTGCAGGTTTCAATTCCGCCGGTGCCAGGGCGGCCACCCCAGCTCTGTACTGGTTGTCCCCATGGGGATAGTTATGCCACCCTTCAAAAGGCCGTGGAAGGCCTCGAATCGGTGGCAATCACCGCCGATATTGGCTGTTATGCCCTGGGGGCCACACCTCCCTACAATGTGCCGGAAACGGTGGTTTGTATGGGGGCATCGGTGAACATGGCTAAAGGGGCGAGCGATGCGGGAATCAAGCACTGTATCGGGGTGATTGGGGATTCCACCTTCTTGCATTCCGGAATTACCCCCCTCATCGATGTGGTGGCCCATCAAACTCCTATGACCCTGGTGATATTGGATAATTCCATTGTTGCGATGACCGGCTGCCAGGATACCATGCTTCCTTCGGAACAACTGGTCTCCCTTATCCGAGGTATTGGTATAGATCCGGAACATCTCATTGTTCTGGAGACAAAACGGGCCCTGATTGAAGAAAATGCCCGCCGACTCCGAAAGGAAATCGAATATCCGGGACCTTCGGTAGTTATCTTTAAACGGGAGTGCCTTGAGGCACTTAAGAAACGGAAAAAACAGGAGGAGGCCCGGGCCCGGGGAATTCCTGCCTGTGATGAGCGAGCCCCAGGGCAATGAGACGAAATGTGATGGAGAAGGGTTCTATGAAACGAGATATTATTCTTGCAGGTGTAGGGGGGCAGGGGGTTCTTTCTATTGCGGCTATCATCGCCCGGGCCGCGGCAGCAGAGGGCCTTTCGGTCCGTCAATCGGAGGTGCATGGAATGGCCCAGCGAGGCGGGGCAGTCTTGGCCCACTTACGGTTTTCCGATGGGCCCATCTATTCAGACCTGGTTCCCCGGGGTGGGGCGGATCTTATCATCGCCACAGAACCGGTAGAAAGCCTGCGATACCTGGCCTATCTTTCTCCAGAGGGCGTCGTGGTAACCGCCGCAGAACCGCTGGTGAACATACCGAATTACCCCGAGATCGATGGTATTCTGTCGGCTATTCGTTCTTTACCCCACAGCCATGTGGTAGAAGCCCAGTCCCTTGCAAAGGAGGCAGGGCTTACCAAGGCCATAAATATGGTAATGGTTGGAGCGGCAAGCCCCTATCTCAATATCCCTATAGAAAACATCGAACACACTATCTGTGAGCTCTTTGCCACAAAAGAGCCTACCGTTATCGATGCAAACATTCGGGCCCTGCACCTGGGCAGAAAGGTGGTCATGCCATGAACTATCAGTACTGGGATAAGGAAATAGAAACACTCCCCCGGGAAGAACTGGAAAATCTACAGCTTACCCGATTGCGTAAGGTAATAGACCGAGCACGGACAACCCCCTTTTATAAGAAAATCCTGGACGAGGCGGGAATCAAGGGTGGTGCAGATATCAGGACCCTAGCGGATCTCCGCCATGTCCCCTTTACCACGAAGCAGGATCTCCGGGATGCCTTCCCCTATGGGATGCTTGCGGTTCCCCTGGAAGAGGTGGTCCGGCTCCACGCTTCAAGTGGTACTACCGGTACGCCCACGACCATCTACTTTACCCGGAAAGATATAGAGGTATGGGCCCATTACATGGCCCGCTGTATTTATGGAACGGGGTGTACGAGGCAGGATGTGTTTCAGAACATGATTACCTACGGCCTGTTTACCGGAGGACTCGGGTTCCACTATGGGGCAGAAGAGGTGGGAATGCTGGTAATCCCCGCAGGCCCAGGAAACACAAGCCGCCAATTCAAGATGATGAAGGATTTTAAGACCACCGTGGTTCATGCGACCCCCAGTTTTCTCCTGCACCTTCAATCAAAGATGCAGGAAGAGGGCCTTCGGTCAGAGGACCTCTTTTTACGCAAGGCCTTTGCGGGGGCCGAACCCTATTCGGAGGATACCCGACGACGGATCGAAGCAATGCTCCATGTCGATGTGTATAACTCCTATGGGCTTTCTGAGATGAATGGCCCCGGGGTAGCCTTTGAGTGTCAGCACAAGGATGGGATGCACCTCTGGGAGGATGGGTATATTGCCGAAATTGTCGATCCCGATACGCTTAAGCCGGTCCCCGATGGAGAGCAGGGGGAACTGGTCCTCACGATCCTGTGCCGGGAGGCGATGCCCATTCTTCGATACCGGACCCGGGATTTAACGGCCTTTTATACTGAACCCTGTCCCTGCGGCAGGACCCACCGGCGAATCCGTCGTATCACCGGGAGAACCGATGACATGCTCATCATCAACGGGGTTAACGTGTTCCCCAGTCAGATAGAAGAGGTGCTCATGGCAATCCCCGAGGTGGGCAACAATTATGTGATTGTGGTAGAAAAAGAAGGCGCCCTTGACCGGCTTACGGTGCAGACCGAGGTGGGTCCCCAGATCTTCATGGATGATGCCCGCCCCCTTAATGCCCTTAAGGAGCGGATTCAGCACCTTTTGCAAAACACCATCTTCATCAAACCCCGGGTGGAACTCCATGAGCCGGGAACCTTGCCCGTTTCTGAAGGAAAGGCAAAACGGGTTATTGATAAACGGCCGAAGGACGTATAAGTCGGAGGAGGAAGTATGATTTTTAATCCCGAATATGAAGCAATGGATCCGGAGGTTCGCCGGCAACTCCAGTTTGCCCGGCTTAAGAACCTGGTGGAAAAACTCTACCGGCAGGTTCCTTTTTATCGTAAAAAGATGGATGAAGCGGGAATCCAACCTCGTCATATTACCTGTCTTGAGGATATCAAAAAACTTCCCTTTACCACCAAGGATGACCTGCGGGAAACCTATCCCTATGGGCTCCTTGCCTGCCCTGAGGCGGAAATTGAGGAGATCCACATGTCCAGTGGTACCACGGGGTTACCGGTGGTGGATGCCTATACCCGGCGGGATGTGGAAAACTGGGAAGAGGCCATGGCCCGCACCCTGGCAGGGGCGGGGGCTACCCGAAACGATGTTATCCAGAATTGCTACGGCTATGGGCTTTTTACCGGGGGACTGGGCGTCCACTATGGAGCGAAACGGCTTGGTGCAAACATCATTCCCATGTCATCGGGGAATACCCAGAAACAACTCATGGTGATGCGGGATTTTGGCTCCACCATCCTTACCTGTACGCCCTCCTATGCGCTGTACATGGCCGAGGAGGCCGCTGAAACGGGCTATGACTTAAAGAAAATGAAGCTTCGGGCCGGTTGTTTTGGGGCAGAGCCCTGGAGCGAGAACATGCGTCGAGAAATCGAGGCAAAGTATGGCATCGATGCCTATGATATCTATGGCCTTACGGAAATTACCGGTCCTGGGGTTGCCTTCGAGTGCGAAGCAAAGGATGGGCTCCACATCAACGAGGATCTCTTTTATCCTGAAATCATCGATCCCGATACGGGAGAAGTCCTACCTGAAGGGGAAAAGGGAGAACTGGTGTTTACCACCCTGGTCAAGGAAGGAACCCCCTTGCTGCGTTATCGTACCCGGGATGTGACCTTTCTGCGCCGGGATCGTTGTGTGTGTGGTAGAACCACCATCAAGATGAACCGCCTCTTTGGTCGCACCGACGACATGCTTATCATCCGGGGGGTGAACGTCTTCCCGAGCCAGATAGAACATGCCCTTATCGAAATCGAGGGGACGGATCCCCACTACCTTATTATCGTTGATCGGGGCCCCTCTCACCTCGATGAGGTAGAACTGCAGGTGGAGGTAAAGAAGGAACTCTTTGGGGATGAAACTCGACAACTGGAAAACTTGCGTACTAAAATAGAAAATGTGATGAAATCCAAATTAGGTATCAGTCTTAAGGTAAAACTGGTGGAGCCAAAAACGATTGAGCGCTCTATTGGTAAGGCAAAACGGGTTATTGATAAACGGAAAATCTAAGGAGGCACTATGAAGATTAAACAAATTTCAGTTTTTTTGGAAAACACCGCGGGGCGCCTTGCGGAGGTGACGCGGGTACTCGCCCAGGCGAATATCAATATTCGGGCTATTTCCATTGCCGATACGGCCGATTTTGGAATTCTCAGGCTCATTGTGGATAAAAGCGAAGAGGCGGCGCAGCTGTTAAGCAAAGCGGGTTTTACGGCCCGACTGACCGATGTTCTGGCGGTGGAAATCCCCGATGTCCCCGGGAGTCTTGCCCGGGTTATGGAGATTTTCCGGGAAAACAAGGTAAACATCGAGTACCTCTATGCTTCCCTCGAAGGAGAAACGGGGAAGGCGGTAGTTATTTTCAAAGTAGAGGATATTGAACACGGCCTGGCCATCGTACAGCAACACGGGCTGGCGGTAGTGGAAAAGTTTTAAAATTATTTCTACAATAGGTTCCCATGAAAATCCTCATGATTTCAAGTGAGGCGGTCCCCTTTGCAAAAACGGGGGGACTCGCCGATGCGGTGTCTTCTTTGTCCTTAGCCCTGGCAGAGCGGGGGCACGATGTGCGAATCCTCTTACCCCGCTACTACTCGATTCCTCGGGAAAAACTGAAAATGATTCCCGGACCTTTGGGGGTTCCCATGGGGGGCCGGGAGGAGTGGTGTGCGGTTTACGAGGGAGAACTGACTACTCTGGGCGGGAAGGCACGGGTCCCGGTGTATTGTATCGACCACGAAGGATTTTTTGGAAGGGACGGCATTTATGGTACCTACAGCGAGCCTGATTTTCGGGATAATCCCTATCGGTTTGCCTTTTTCTCCCGCGCTGCCTTTCAGGTGTGCCGCAAACTCCACTGGATTCCCGACATCCTCCATGCCCACGATTGGCCAGCAGCCCTGGTGCCGGTCTATTTAAAATACCTTGAACGATTCCGGGATTTTGAGAAAACCTATTCGGTTTTTACTATCCATAATCTTGGTTATCAGGGAATTTATGGAAAAGATGCTTATCATTACTTTGGTCTTGATTGGTCATTGTTTTCGGCGGCGGGTTTTGAGGACTGGGACCGACTTAATCTTTTAAAAGCGGCCCTTACTTCGGCGGATAAGCTTACCACCGTCTCTCCTACCTATGCGGAAGAAACGAAGACCCCTGCCTATGGGTTTAGAATGGATGGGGTGTTGCGCGCCCGAGCGGCTGATTATGTAGGTATTCTTAATGGTATCGATACGACTATCTGGAATCCTCGAACCGATCCCTATATACCCCGTCCCTATTCGGCGGAGGATCTTTCAGGGAAGGCCCTTGCAAAGGAAACTCTTCAGAAAAACTTTGGGCTTCCCCAGGATCCTTCAGTACCCATTGTAGGAATGGTGGGTCGTCTTACGGACCAGAAGGGGATCGGAGAACTCTTTGGTCCCAATTACGGAGCCGCCTGGTCTATCTGTACTGAATTGCGGCTCCAGATGGTGGTGTTGGGCTCAGGAGAAAGGTGGTGCGAACAGGAACTGCGGTCCCTGGCAAGTCGGCTTCCAAATCTCAAGGTGATGATCGGCTATGATGAAAAGACAAGCCACCTTATCGAGGCGGGAAGCGACTTTTTCCTCATGCCCAGTCGCTATGAACCCTGTGGACTCAATCAGATGTATTCCCTGGTGTACGGAACCCCCCCGATTGTGCGGCGGACGGGGGGCCTTGCCGATTCGGTGGAAAACTACAACCAACAAACCGGCGAGGGGACCGGTTTTATGTTTGATGACCTTACCCCTCGGGCTATTTACGATACGGTTGGCTGGGCCATATGGGCATATTATAACCGGCCTGACCATATCACGGCCATGCGAAAACGGGGAATGCAGCAGGACTTTTCCTGGAACCGTTCTGCAAGTCGCTACGAAGCCCTGTACCAGGCCTTTTTTTCGTAAGGGTCTAAAATGTCGCGGAGCAGTTGAGCCGCCTTTGTTCCCCCCGTTTACCCCACCTCTTTATTGGCGGAGAGGAACCCCCTTATGGTTACAGGGTGCTGTTGCTGCTCCCTTTCTCCACATCCGGGGTCTCTGGGAAAGCCCCCTGTGGGGGACTGAAGCGCTTTTGATGCCCCAAGGAAAGGGATACCCCCTCTCCTTGAAGGGGAGCCCCCCTGAGGAGGAAAAGAATAGTGCTTTGGCTCCTGTAAAATGCATCTCCCCATTCAAGCGGAGGCCCCATGAAAGGAAGAGACCCCCTGAGGGGGAAAATGGCGGCGTTTTTGATGCCCCGAGAAGGTAAGGGGGCCCCCCACTAAAACGAAAGGCCCCGATGCTTATCGTTTTTCTGTTAAATCGGTGGGAACCAGGAGGAGGGGTGCTCCATCTTTTTGTTGGGTAAGCAGCGTACCGTTTCGGATTTCCACCGTCGCGTAGGGGTGTACCTCTGTCCGGGAACGGGCCTGCAGGGCCAGGTTCGTGTCAAACCTACCGAGGTAGGTCTTCCCTTCTGCTACTACCAGGGCATAGAGGTCCTTCCCGAATTTCCACAGCAAACTGGTGGCGCTGATGTCGTCTTTGCCCTGATCGATCATTTCCAGGGTGGTGGCATTGATGCGAACCAACCGGATTGCCCCGGTGCCCTGGGCCATCCCTGCAATGGCGTAGATTACGTTCTCTTCATAGAGGATGGTCCGGCCATTGATGGTGTTCAACGTAGAGGACCCCAGGATGGTGCGGGGATCATCCTGTTGCAGAAGAAGGAACCGGCCCAGGGGACTGTTTTGTTGTAACAGTTGGAACCCCAGGATACCCGTAGGACTTGGTTTTTTAGCTTCTTCTTGCTGAATCAGAACTTGTTGATCCCGGGCAATTTCTCGTCGATCCTCTTTAACTTCTTCCTTTTTTTGTTCCACTTCCTTTTCTAGGGCCGCAAGGGTTTCTTTCTGACGGGCCAGTTCCTGTTCCCGTTGGGCAAGGCTCGCTTCCTTTTCCTGCACTGCCTGTTTCTGTTCTGCCAGGGTCTGCTCTGAAGGAGAGGCTCCTGCCTGTCCCGCGGCAGCAGTACTTGCCGGGGCACCTTCCGGGGGTGTTTGGGGAGCGGCACTTCCTGCCGTAGCAGCTTGAGTCCCCTGAGGACCAGTCTGCCCTGCTTGTTGTTGCCCCATGGCCTGTTCTTGCTGGGCGATCCGGGCCTTCTCTGCCTCCAGTGCGGCCCGTTCTGCCGCAAGGCGTTGTTCTTCCTGTACGATGGCCTCCCGCTGCAGCGTTGCCTGTTGTTGGGCCTCCTGAATCTGCCGTTCCTTGAGATCCACCATGTCTTTCCGAGGCTCTACCCCCCGATCGCTTTCTTTGCGAAGCTGTTCGGTAACCCCCTTATCGGTGAGGGACGTGGTATCGATGGCCCTGAGGGACCCCGCCTCGCCTGTGGCAAGGGGAATGAGCATCTGGGTTTTCCCTGGCCAGTCATCGAAGCGGAGGGCAAGACCGGCCTTTCCTGGTTGCAAGCGGGAAGCAACCTCTGGCACGTAGCGGGATTGGAGATAGGCAATATCGCCCCGATACACCGCATTATAGAGGGTAATAAACGTAGCAAGCAGGGCCGCATCATTTTTATTGTATTCATAGGCTCCCTCAAGGTATCCTTGAAGGATAAGTCGTAAATTCCGTATGTGATCTACCCCTACATCGATCCCTAAAGAAAAAACATCCGCATTCAGCGTCCCGGGACTTGGCTGAGCCTTGAGTATATGGACCACATGGTATCGATTCATCGAACCTGCCTCTGTGGCTCCCGCTCGAATTGCCCGTCCAAGGGCGTAGCCGATAGCCCAGATATCGTCCCGGGTATCTATCCGTCCATGGGGGCCTTCGTAATTGATAAATATGATCTGGGCCGAACGGGCCTTTTCCAGCTCTTGTCGATCCACCGCTTCCTGAGCAAAAGCTGAGGGAATGAGATAAAAAAAGATTCCCCACCACAGAAGCCCTATGCAGCACGCCTTCTTCTGGAATCCAGAAGTATCTCCCATCGTTTTCTCCTTTACTTTTAGAGGGAAGGCCCTTCAAAGATTGCCGCTTTTTATATGCGGAATCCCTCTACTGGTTCTTCCCTGGTATCAGATGCTGTTCTTTCACTCCCAAAGGGTTCATCCCTTTTGTTTTTGCTCTTTTTTATTCCCTCTATTTTTTCATTTTATCATGTTTTTCTGGAGAACGCCATGGCTACTAAGATTTTATGATTCTTTTCGGAGATCCGCAAGATAGGTTTTTATGGTGTTTTGGAGTCCTGCCGAAAAAATCTGGTTAGAAAGTTGAACGAGGAGGTGCACCCCTTCCACACTGAGCGGGGGACCCGAAAACATGCAGAGTCGATAAATGGCGTTGGCGAGACTGGCCGCAAGTTGTTCGTTCCGATACAGGAATGGTCGGCTCAGAAGATAACGAAATGCACCCATGGCATATCCAAAAGGATCGGACCCAATAGAGCCAAGGGCGGTAAGGGCCTGGGCAATGACCAGATGTTCCGATTCTTTTTGGACTAACTGGGCAAGAAAGGGAATAAGTTCCCGGGAAGCGAAGGCCCCCAAAAGAGAAAGGGCCTGAATCCGAGAAGAAAGAAGAATTGGTTGCCATCCGGGAGGAACCTTCCCTTCTGCAATAAAACAAAGAATCTCATAATAGTCCCTTTCTTTTTCTCCTATGGATTGATTCTGCAGGGCATCCTGAATTTCCCTGAGTTGTGTTTGGATAGCCGCTTCTTCTGTGTCAAAGGGGTACATAAAGGGGCCTCCTCCACCGGAAACGACGGCAAATCCGTAGGAACCCTCTGGAAATGACCCATACAAAGAGGTTGTTCGTGATCGGACCCGTTCCTCTATTTTATAGGCATAGAGGATCCAATCGGTACCGCCGGCGTACAGAATCCCTTCGTCGCTAAAGGCGGGGAGAGAACTGGCTCCCTTCAGGGTAAGCTGCCATAGTCGCTGCCCGGTCGGGGTAAAGCCTACCGCCCCGACCCGACTCAGGTAGTAAACGCCCCGTTCATCAAAAAGAAGCCGGCTTTCCACCATTGTAGTTCGGGAGGGGGAGTCCTTTACGGCCGTTCCCCGCTGGTAAAAAGGAACAGCCCCTTCCCACAGAGTGGTATGGGACTTCAGGCTAAGGAGTACCAGTTTCCCGTTTTCAAGGAAAAGGGCAAGCTTCCCCTGCTGTTCCTTGGCATGGAGGGGTGGGGCGGGAAGGGCTGGCAAGGGGCCTTCCCGCTTTCCTCCCCTGATAATCTCCCCTGTTCCATTGTTGTAGTAGATACCCCCTCGCCAGGAGTCCTGTTCCACCGGAGGAAGGGAAAAAACAAGGCATGGGGAAGAATCACAGGTATATTGTTCAAGCCTCCCCAGCGCAGAAAGACGGATCAGGATAGCCCCTTCGGTCATCCCCAGAACACCCCCCTGGGAATCGGGGACCAACGCTTCCCGAAGGGGAAAAGGGAGTTTCCGTTCCCAGAGCTGAAAGCCCCCGGGTGTAAAACACAGGACCCTGTCCGGAAGGGGAATAAAAAGCCGGCCATCCCAGCCGAACTGGATGGGCCCCTGTAAAGGGGCGGCTAAACGGATGCTCCAGAGTTTTCTTCCCGCCCGATTAAGGGCTATTAAAAACCGTTCTTGGCTCATCACGTAGGTGCTCCCATCGGGGGCCCGGCTTACAAAGGGAAGGAGCTTCGAACGGGTATCAAAGGTCCACAGGGCTTTGCCGGTATAGCTAAAACAGCGGACGGTTCCGTCATCGCAGAGGATTACCACCGAGGAGGCCTGGCTGGTGGGTTCACCGATGATCTTTGCGCCCAGGGCCTCCCTCCAGGTGGGAGAAGTGGTAAACTCCTGGGCGTAGGAAGAAGGCAAAAATTCGAAAAAGACAAAAAGGGGAAGCAGAAAAAAACAGGCCCCCTGTAGTCCTCCATGTCGCCGTATATGCCCTCTCATTGATATTCCCTTAAAAAAACTGCAGAGCCCGCTCAATACACGGGGCCGTTCGCTGAAAGATATTCCTTCTCATCATTTTTTCCTTAAAAAGGCAAGACATTCCATATGGGCCGTTTGGGGATAAAAATCATAGAGGCTCAGTTGTTCAAGAGTATAGCCCCCTTCGGTAAGCTCTTTGCAGTCCCGGGCAAGGGTTGATCCTTCGCAGGATACGTAGACCAGAAAAGGAGACCCCTGGTAAGCAAGGTAGTTTCGCATGGCAGGAGATAAGCCCTGCCGGGGAGGATCTACCACCACAAGATCGTATCCCTGGGGTTCCCTTTTTTGAGAACTGGCCCAGGCTTCGTCCCGCATCATGAAGTACCGAATCCCCGAACCCTGGATATTCTTTTTTGCTAAAAAAAGGGATGCTTCGGTAGCTTCAAGGAGATCGAGTTCAGAAAAATATTCCCGGAGGAAGGCCCCAAAGGTGCCAACCCCACAATAGAGATCCGCCGCCCTATGTCGATGGGGAATATTCCTGGTTATTTCCATCAGTTCTTCAATTAAAAGTTCCAGGGTTGAAAGATTACTCTGAAAGAATACCCCCGCATCTACGTATAGGGGTTTCCCTTTCAAAATGATCTTTCCCTGGGGCTGTTTTCCTTCCTGAAAAAGGGCCGTATCCCAGGAAAAAACCGTGAATCGATTCTTGCCCTGCGGTGGGCGGAGTTCTTTTTTTTGCAGAGCCCTGCGGATAGGACTATGACAGATGGGGCAATCCGTCACAGGCACCACCCGTTCTTGATGAAAGGCCTTGAATCCAACGGGGCTTTGTTTTTCTCTTGGATCTGTGGCATGCAGTTGAATCCGATGGCGATATTCATAGGGTTCACTTGGAATAACCTTGATGGGGGGGATGGTTATGCCCTTCCCAATCCGTTGGAAGAGCTCAGTGAGGATCCCTTCCTTTATGGTAAGTTGGGCCTCATACTGAATATGTTGCAGAGAACAGCCCCCGCACTGGCCATACAGCGGGCAGGAGGGGGATATCCTCAGGGGTGATGGCTCAATAATTTCTTCAATCGTAGCCCGTCCAAAAGAGCTATGATGCTCCGTGATGCGGAGCGCCAGTTTATCCTGGGGTGCAGAAAAGGGAACAAAATAGGGTTTCCCCTCGTGTACCACAAGACCATCGCCGCCTGCCACAAGTCGTTCTACGGTTCCTTGAAAATAGTTATCCCTTGTTGACATACCTATCCAGTGGCACTATAGCATGATTGCCAGAATCGTGGTATAGGGATACAATAGAATACCATGCAGGAATCGAATTGTTATATCTCCATGGACGATGGATGTACGATTTTTGTTCGTCGATGGAAACCCGATGGAACTCCTAAGGCGGTTCTCCAGGTGGTGCATGGCATGGCGGAACATTCGGAGCGATATCGGGAATTTGCGGAGTTCCTTTGCAATCAAGGAATAGAAGTATGGGCCGATGATCACCGGGGGCATGGTGCTACGGCTCGTGCCATATCGGATCCTTCCCGCGGAGGACAACTCGGCCATTGTGCGGATCGAAATGGCTTTGCCCGGGTGGGGCAGGACCTGATCGCCATAAGTACACAGATAAAACAGGAATATCCCCAGCTTCCTCTTATCCTTTTTGGACATTCCTGGGGCTCCTTCCTTGCCCAGGCGTATATTGAAAAAGAGGGGGCACTTCTTTCGGGGTGTATTCTATCGGGAACCCGGGGCCCTGGAGGGCCGGTGATTTTTCTGGGGGCCTGTCTTGCTTCACTGGTGGCCTTTTTTAAGGGAGGGCGCAAATTTTCTCCCCTCTTATACTCCCTCTCTGATGGGGCTTATAATCTCCCCTTTCAGCCGGCCCGTACCAAATTTGATTGGCTTTCTCGGGATCCAGAACGGGTAGACGCCTATATCCAGGATCCCCTCTGCGGCTTCCCCTGTTCGGCCGCCTTTTATCGGGACCTTCTGTGGGGTCTCAGGACTATTCATACACCGAAGGCGATACAGAACATACCTTCAACATTGCCGATTTTAATCTTTGCCGGCGCTTCTGATCCGGTAGGAGAAATGGGGAAAAGCCCAACCCGGCTGGTTGATGCGTACAAACAGGCGGGAATTCAGGACCTGGAGTTTATCCTGTATCCGGAGGGACGACATGAAATGATCAATGAGCTCAATCGTACCGAAGTGTTTCATCATCTTCTTTCCTGGATTAATCGACATTTAGAAACGCGATAATATGTTTCGTTGAAACATCTTTATACCAACAACAACGGCTGAGGTTTCCTTGCGAATTCGCTATGCTACCACTCCCAGGGGAACACTGGAAAAACAAGCCCTGGTGTATACGAGGGAAGAACATCGGATCACCCTGAATTTGGTAGATCCCGATGCGGTAATGATTGTGACACGACTGAAATCCTTTCACTACGAGACCTATATTGTGGGAGGTGCCGTTCGGGACCTTCTCATCGGTAAAAAACCCAAGGACTTTGACATTGTTACCAATGCGACCCCTCATCAGATAAAACGGATTTTTAGAAACTCCCGCATTATTGGTAAACGGTTTCGGCTGGTCCACGTCTACGTAGGAAATAAAATTTTTGAAGTGGCCACCTTTCGTTCCATTAAGGATGGCCATACGGGAAACACCTACGGCACTATCGAAGAGGATGTTTTACGGCGGGATTTTACCCTGAATGCCCTTTTTTACGATCCTGTGGAAGAGGTGGTGCTTGATTTTGTCGGCGGGGTAGAGGACATTCGAAATCGCCGGCTGAAGGCAATTATCCCTCGGGAGGTTATTTTTAAGGATGATCCGGTCCGCATGATTCGGGCCGTAAAATACGCGGTCATGACAGGTTTTTCTATCCCCTGGTACCTGGCCTGGCAGATCCGTCGAGAAGCTCCCTTGCTCGATACGGTATCGCCTTCTCGGCGGACAGAAGAAATGTCCAAAATCGTAAGTTCCGGGTATGCCTATCCCATTGTAGAGGAGCTTTTTAAGTACGGATTGTATCGTTATTTACAACCCCGGGCGGCAGGGCTTTGTAAAAAAGATCGGCTTTTTAAGAAAGCCTATTTTGCTTCGTTACAAGCCCTGGATAAAAAGGTGCAGGAGGCCGGTACCGTTTCTATGGGGGACGCCCTGGTTTTTTTGATTCGTTCCTATGTGGAAATAACATCGCCCTGGGATAAAGAAAAAGAAAATCTGGAAGTGTACCGGGATACGTTCCGGGAGGTTCGCCAGTTTATCATGCCCCTTAATCCTCCCCGCCTTGCGCTGGAACAGGCCCTGCGACTGTTATTCCGGGAACGGGGCATCGTTGTTAAAAAACATCGCCTTCCGAAAAATAAAAAGGGGGCCCCCTCTTTCCCTGAGCTTTTTAAAGAGGAACAAGAAGGGGACCACCGGAGTACCCCTTCGCTCTCTGAACGCCCGAGAAGGAAAAAACGACGAAGAAAAGGAAAAAAGACCCCCCTCGCAGAGCATGCTCCTATTTAAGACGGGAAAGGATTTCGTCCACCTTTGTCTTATACCGCTGGGGTGCAGCCTCGGCGGCCTGAATAAGATAGGTCCGGGCCGCATCTTTTTTGTTCGCCGCCAGGGCATTAAGTCCCAGGGCGTAGTTTAGCAGGGCCTTGTCAGCGCCGTAATTCAATGCCGCCAGGTACTGCTGTTCTGCGAGATCATACAGTTTTTGTTCATACGCTAAGAGCCCCAGATAGTAATATGGGGCATAATGGTCCTGTTTAATTCGCAGACTTTCGTTGAAGGCCCGTTCGGCCTGGGCATAGTTCTTTTCATTGTAGGCCCGCCGCCCCTCTTCTATCAGCTCGGTAAAGGTTTTCCGGGAACCGAGGTAGGCAAGGAAATCCTGACTAAAGAGTTCCTTGTCAAACCAGGGACCCAGCCGCTTTTCAAGAAGAAGGCTGTTTGCTTTTCGATCCAGGGTGGGCGAAAGGAGAATAAAGGTTTCATACAATAGGCGGCGATACTCTTCGTTATCCGTATTCAGTAAAAAGGATACCAGCGCCCAGGCGGCTCCCTGCACCTTTGTTTGAGGAATGGTCGGCGTCACATCATGGAACAAGATGTCTGTGGGTACTGGAACTTCCTTTCCCCAACTCTTTATCGTGGGAAGCCAGGAGAGATTTTCTTCATAGGTAAACTCCCCCTTTTCCTGGTTGTACAAAAGACCGCTAAAATAGATGGCCATACCTTCCTGGAGCCATGTGGGGGGATTGGGGATGAAGGCCCGGAGGAATTGAATACAACTTTGATGGGCCATGATTTTCCCATAGGGAGTGGTTGGATAGCGCAGAACCAGTTCATTCAGTGCCGGGTCCCCATAGTGTAAGTAAACTGCCCCTTCTCGAATCTGACCAATCTTACTGGTCACATATTCGTTATATTCTTTTTCCGAAGTAAAAACTCGAAGGTTCAGCTTTTGAGAAAGACTCTCCGGTGAAAAATGAAAGAGCCGATTGTATAAGGTAAATCGCCCATCCATTTCCTGAAGGAGCGTTTTTACTTCTTCGGCAGATAGCCGGCTGCTGATGCGATAGTAGGTTCCTTCGGTGACAGGAATTGTTTCCTGAGCCCAGAGGTACGGGATTCCACCGAGCGCCATACAGTAAAAGAAAAGAAGCCACCCTTTCTTTAGACCGATACCCTTTTTCATATGTACCCCCTATTCTTTATTGGATTATTTTGTCTATTATAATATTGACTTCTTCAATAAGTATACCCGTATATCGTTCAATGTTATCAATAAGATATTGCTGGAGTTCGTGAATATTCCCTGCTAGCTGGGTCCCAAAGGGAACATCAATGGTGATGACAAGCCGGTATCCCTGGCCATCTTCTTTAACAAGAATTTTTTTTAGTCGTATCTGAGGATTGTATTCATCCACGCAATGGATAACCATCTGACTTAAGGCTGCTTCTGAGATTAATACCCGCCCTCGCCGGGAGTATTCTGGACGAACCACCGATTTTTCATGAATCCTGGTAGGACTGGTAATCGGAGGGATACGGGGGCGTTTCAAAAAAACCCGGATAGCATCGTAAAAAATGGCAGGATAATTCTTCTTTACCTCGATGGAAGGAACGGGGATGACGTGCTTACCTTCAATCTGACGGGAACGGATGGCCTTTTCTATTTCTTCTTTTGTAGCGATATCTTCAATCTTTATTATTTTCTGCGGTTGGGGCAGTTGCAGTCGGGCGGCAATTTTGTTTACCATTTTGATAGAGGTCCCAAGAATAAGGATCTTTTTGAATTTCTCTGTCTGAAGTTTCCGGGCTACCTCGTCTCTATGGGCCTTATCATCAAAGAGGGCTACCTTTACGGCTGCCAAAAAGGTTTTTTCCTTTTTTGCGGAATGGCCGGCGATAATACGATTGTCGCGAATAAGGAGTCCGTCATCAATAATGAAATCGATTCCGTATTTTTGAGCAACTAGTTTTGCCCTAAAGCTTTTGCCGGTCCCGCTTTCTCCTACCAGGGCGTATACCTTAATGCCCTTGAAGAACCAGAAAAACTCTCGTAAGAATTTCCACATCATGTTTACTATACTATCTCATAATGGGTTAAGAAAAGGATTTCTATCAAGCTGAAGGAGTACTTTTTCGCCAAATAAGCGGTGTATCTGGGTTTTAAAAAGGGGTGGAATGGGCGCCCGAAGGAATGGGGGATGGGGAATGGGAAGGTTATCGGGGAACTGAATTTCATAGGCATGCAGGAAAAATCCTCCTTTAAAGGGAGCGGCGCCATACTTTGCATCCCCCATGAGGGGGCGCCCATGAACGGCCGCTTGAGCGCGAATCTGATGGGTGCGGCCCGTTTCAATGGTAAGAGCCGCCAGGGTATAGCCCTGGGTTGTACTCAGGGGTACACACAAGGTCCGGGCCTCCTGGGCTTTACGCTGAGGCTGGTCTTCTCTAGCCCGCTGGGTGCGCCGTTCCTGTCGATTCCGAAGGAGTACGTCACACCAGGTTTCTGTTGTGGGGAGCACTCCCTCTAAAATTGCCAGGTACCACTTGGTAAGTCGCCGCTGTCGAAACGCCTCGGTAATAACCTGGGCTCCCCGGAGACTTTTAGAAAAAAGGAGAATCCCGCTGGTTCCCTGGTCAAGCCGATGGAGGGGGCCTGGCCGGAAGGAGAGGGATGGGGGAATGGTTTTGAGAATGAGGGGAACCATCCTGGTCTCGACGCTGCCTGGTCCATGCACGGGTATCCCCGCTGGTTTATAAATCGCCATAAAATCAGGGCATTCCCAGAGAATTTCTAGCGGGATAGACCCGGAGGGAACATTTGACTTTTGCCGGCCCCCCCCTGGTACAACCACCAGGGGAGGGCGTGCCAGGTCTATCTCGAGCTTCATCCCCGCTTGAACCCGGTCGCCTGCGAGGACCGCTTTTCCGTTAAGAAACACCTTTTTAGACCGTAACAGTCGGTGGATCGCTGAAAGGGGAAGATCCGGAAGGACCTTGCGGAGGATCCGGTCAATCCGGCGACCTTCGTCGTTGGGTTGAATAATAAACTCTTGTATCATCGTGAATGCCTCTTTTGGCTATGAGATCCTTGTATATACGCCACTGTCCTGGTAATCTATCATTTCTTTATTGCATCGCCCTTTGATGTAGCTCTGGAGGTATTCCCTATTTTACCCTATCCGTTGGATCGGGGTGGCTCAGGGAGTATCATCTCTGTTGATACAACACATTCTATACTAGAGAGACTTCTTGACAAAAGAGCCTATCTGGGCAATTGTTACCCAATGTCACGAATGGAAATGATGTATGTGCGGCAGTTCAGGCAGTTAGTGGTGCATCCGGTGTTTTTGGCTGCTATTACGAGCCTTATTCTTGCCCAGGTCCTGAAGGCTATTATCATTTTAATTACCCGTCCGCGGCGCTCTTTTAAAGAAGTGATGTATGCCCTCCTGTGGAAAACCGGTGGGATGCCATCGAGTCATTCGGCCTTAGTAAGTGCCCTGGCTACGTCGGTAGGATTTACCGAAGGTTTTGATAGTTCAATCTTTATCGTAAGTTTGTGCCTGGCCTTGATTGTGATTCGGGATGCCATGGGGGTTCGTCGTTCTGCGGGACTCCAGGCCCGCTCTCTTAATATGCTGGGTAAACACATAAATGATAGGTTTGGCATTGAGTACTACCCCGTGAAGGAAATCCAGGGCCATGCGCCGCTGGAGGTTCTGGTAGGGGCCCTTCTTGGCCTGTTAATTGCATCGGCGATTGTCTTATTGTAAGGGTTTTCTGTGAAAACTGACCCGCGTATGGTGGATCGGCCTATTTTCCCCTGGATACCCCTTGCTGTTTTTGTTGTGGGGCTGGGATGCATGGTGTTGCTTGGTCTTCTTACGTACCACAATGTTCCTGCAGGGGGCGTATATAAGCTGATTATAGCGGGAGACTATTCCGAAGAGACCCTTCGGGCACAATTCCCGATACTCCAAAAAGAAGAACTCATAGGTCTTTCTCGAGAGTGGGTCTATATCAATGCCATGGGGAGTGTCGAAGCGCTCCCTCTTGAACACTATCATGAACGGATTAGCCCCGAAGATCCCCGCTATGATAGGTATGTCGAACATCTGTGGTCCCTTTTTGTGATCCCGCAGACGGAAACCGGTGGTCCCTCGCGAGTATTTTATCTAAGAACCGATAGGATAGAGCATATTAAGAGAGAACTCCTTAAAGAGCAAAAGCAGATCCAGATTGTTCGTCTTGGGGGGAGTGCTGTACCGTCCTGGCTGTGGTGGATTTCCCCGCTTATCGGATTAGGGGCGGCCCTCTGGTTTATCATGAAATTACGGCTTCCCCCTCCCTTTTTTCTTGTGCTTCCGGTGTGTGTTTTTCTTTCCAGACGAGGGGTAGAGGGCCTTGCGGGAAGTATGGCTCTTTTAAGTCTCCTTGCCTCTGGTTATACTCCCCTGGAAGAGCTCTTTTTTCGACGTACCCCCTATCGTCGGGTATTTCAGTGGTTTCGGACCGAGTTCTGGCAGGCGGCCTATGCATTCCTGCTCTATGGGGGGGTAATGGTTTTTGCTTTTTCCTCCTGGCACTGGTTTGTTCTTGCCCTTCTGAGTTCTCTTTTACTTGTAATAAGTCTTTTCATGCTTCGTTCTTACTTCCAAAAACGTCCCGGGGCATTTTTTTCTCCTATTCCTATTCTTTCTGATAGTAAGAGGGTAGGGCAATGGAAAAGGGCCCTTATAGTGTATGGTATGGGGATCCCCCTCTTGGTGCTGGGCGAAGTGGGGCTAACCCCTCAGGCCCGTTTTGAGGATGTTGGAGAAGACCTTCGGCAATTGAAAGAGCAATACCAGGCGTATATAGAAAAACAGGCTAATTTTATGTATACCTCTCTTGCGGATCCAGATCGGGACTATCAGGTATTTGAAAAGAATCGGGATGGTTTTGCCGTGGCCCGGGGAAAACTTGCTCCGGATATCTCAGAATGGCAGCATCTGGAACTACCGCCTCTTGAGTCGTTTTTCTCTCAAGTACCGAGGATGAACGGCAAAGACCTGTCTTCTTCCTTTAAAATCCCTGTTTTGTTATTGTCTCTTTTCTGGTATTCTGTCATTATACAGGGGGGAACCCGTTGGGTAGTAAAAAAGAGAAAAAAAATAGCCTTGTATGAAAGACGGATTGCAGCATGAAGATATATTCGTTTAAAAAGGGAGGCCTCGTTCTTGAGGATCCCTCCACACCTCCGGCCACGGAGAGTATTGCCGCCTTTTTGCCTTCGATTGCGGTGGTCCCGCTTATTCAACATCCGGGAGAAGCGGCTGTGCCCCTGGTGTCGGTGGGAGATCGGGTAAGCGAAGGAATGCTCATAGGTCGAGGAAAGGGTCCTGGGTCTGCCCATATTCATGCCCCTATCCCGGGAAGGGTTATTCGTAAAGTTACCTGGACGTTGGCGGATGGGCGGCCGACGGAGGGGCTGGTTATTCGTCTCGAGGGGGCCTTTACTACCCTGGGGCACCGGAAGGAAAGGTATCAGTGGGAGACTATCTCCCCTGCGGACTTGCTGCGAACCTTTGCTGACAAGGGCCTTGTGGAAATGGAGGAACCGGGTAAACCCCTGTACGATATGGTTCGGGAAGCTACCGCCAGTCAGCAGCCGGTTATTGTGGTAGTGCGGATGGTCTTTGATGATCCCTGGCTTGTGGCTGATTATGTTCTTTGTAAGGAACATGTGGAAGAAATCATCGAAGGAGCCCGAATTCTCCGGAAAGCCACAAAGGGAAGTCACATTATTTTCACCATCTCTGAAGAAGAAACTGCCCTTGGCACTTTATTTGAACAGGCCGCCGCTCCCTATAAAGAATCGATTTCTGTGGTGTATGTAGGGGCCAGATATCCCCAGCGGAATAGGCGGGAACTTGAAATCGTTTTGAAACAGTATGAAAAAGTAAACAACGCCCCTTCCTCCTATCATTGTATTATTAATCCTGCTACGGCCTATGCGATTTACACGGGGGTTGTCCATAACATTCCCATTCTAGAACGGTATGTGGCGGTAGGGGGAGGAGCGGTAAAGAGCCCTCGCGTACTGAGACTTCGTCTGGGCACTACCATTGGGGATGCTATTGCCCAGTGCGGTGGTTTTGTTTCTCGCCCTGCCAGGATTGCCACTGGCTCTACCATGAAGGGTAAGTACGTGCAGGACCTGGATGAGCCCATTACCAAAACAACGGTCAGCGTGATTGCCCTTACGGAGGAACAAATCGGGGGAGAACAAACCTACGCCTGTATCAACTGCGGGGAATGTCGTCGTATTTGTCCGGTTGGACTCGACCCGGAGCGGTTATATAAATACGCTCTTCTCGAAAAGGATGAGGAGGCCCGGCGATATAATGTGGTAGACTGCCACGGTTGTGGCTGTTGTGAAGTAGTATGCCCTTCCCGGCTTCCTTTAAGCACGGTGATTCGAATTTCCATTAAGCGAGGCGCCGCAAAATGAACGTTTCCCATATCCACGTGGCTCGAAAACCCTTAATCCATATTACCCTGCCCACCTATAGTCGGATGTGGCTCGTTTCTATCGCGGCTTTGGGGGGGATTGTCCAGTCGGCGTTCACCGATGGTGGGTATTCCTTCTTGCTCGCCCTGGTTGCGGTGGCAACGGCGCTGGTGGTAGAGCTCTTAGTGGGAACCGTCCACGCAAAATATACCAGTATGGGAGATGGGAGTAGTATCGCTACAGCCCTCATACTAACCCTTATGATGCCCCATACGATACATCCTGCGGTACTCGTACTGGGAGTTCTTTTTGCCCTTCTGGTGGTTAAACAAAGCTTTGGGGGGTTAGGAGCAAATTGGTTCAATCCTGCCCTGGGGGGCTGGCTTTTTTCGTACCTTTCCTGGCCCCATCTGTTTCGGGATGCCCTTATACAATCTCATCTTGTAAAGATTCAGGAAGGAATAGGGAAAGGCATCCTGGATCCAGGCGGGTCGCCCCTGGCGGTGCTAAAGTATATGGGCTTTACGACGAGTTCTCTTGATGAGGGGATTGTTTCTTTCTTGAATCAAACTCTTTTTTCTCGTTTTGATGCAGAACTACCGCGGGGCTATATTGATCTACTCTTCTATACTGGTCCGGGGATTATTGCTGATCGGGGGGCTCTGGGACTTTTGTTAGGCACGATGCTCCTTCTGGCTTTTTCCGTAGTACGCTTCCTTGTTCCATTGGTGTATCTTGCTGTCTATCTTGTCCTGGTTCGTTTGTATGGGGCCCTTCCCTTTGGAGGAATTTTTGGAGGAGGGGATATGCTGTTTGCCCTTCTTTCCGGAGGTACTATCCTTGCTGCGTTTATCATTCTTTCTGAACCGGTGACCGGAACAAAATCTCTTATGGGGGCCCTCTCTGTGGCCTTTATATTAGGGATATTGAGTTTTGTGTTTACCTATCCGGGGGGCATTCTTTTTGGACCCCTGTATGCAATGGTAGTGGGAGTTGTTTTCATCCCCTGGGTACGGGAGATGGAAACTATTCTGTTGTATAAAAAAGCACGAAGGATTCCATAATGGATCATCACACACTGCGCCGTGACGTGGTTTTGCCTTTAGTAATAGGAGTGGTTTTTCTTATCCTCGGGGGACTTAGTTGGTACCTGCTCGCGCCTCTGAAAAATGCTTCTTTCAAGGAAGCGCTCCAGTATCTCTTGAAAGAAAGAGGGTACACCTATACGCTGGAAAAAGAAATACCCGGGCCGGGGATCTTTAAAACTTACCAGTTGAGTAAAAGTTCCCATATCCTTGTGGTATTTCCGGTGCTCTACCAGGGGCGGATTTATCTTTATGGAAAGGTGATAAACGGAGAAGGAACGTTTGTGGATACCTGTCTTCTTTTTTATCATGATACTGCTATGGCCCTTCCGCCAACGCGGCTTCTCTATGTCTACGAGAACAGAATACTGCATCATTTACGAAGATTGGGGGCTATACAATGAGCAGCCAGAATCGCCATTTAGATATGCATCCTTTTTGGGGATATGCCTCTCCCCTGTATTCCTTATGGGCTGTGGGTTTCCTTGTTTTTTCGAGTAGTTCCCTGGCGTATGGCATTATAGCTTTTCTTGATATTTTGGGAGTTTTTTTGGCCTCTTCGGTGGGCATACTCTCTTTTCTTTATTTATTTAACATAAAAGAGCGCGCTGCCTGGCAGATTCTTATGATACTTGTTCCTGCTTTTGTTCAGTATGTGTTTTTACTGGCCCTGTCGTTTATTTCTCCGATCTTGTATCTGGAAACCTTTTTCTTTTTGTTGATCGTACCCTTTCTCTTTTTATCTTCCGGTATTCCGATGTTGGACTTTTCCTTTCCCCAACGGGTTGTGGGACAGAGTATCATCAAGGCCCTCATCGTTGGTTTGTTGGGACTTGCCCTATCATGTATTCGCGAGCCCTTTGGGCATGGATCTCTTACGATCCCTACTCGATATGGGGCGGTGAATTTCCTTTCTTCTGAACAATCTGCGTCGATAGCTATCCAGCTTCTTGCCAGTACTGCGGGGCTTTTGATTTTGTTTGGTTATGTGGTAGCCCTCTATCGTTTCTTTAGAAGGGTATACCGTCATTACCTGGAACAAAAGGAAGGGGAGTGATGGAATATCTCATATATGGTCTTGTGAGCGCCCTCTTTTTTAATGGAATATTGTCCTGGGGAATGGGCTTTAGACTCTTCCGAGAGGCTACTGTGGCATCCTCTTTCCCTCGACCTTTTATACCGCTTCTCCTTGCCGGAGAATCCCTTGTTCTCTGGATCTTGTATACCTATCTTTTTGGATTTATAGACAGGGAATTTTTAATACTCTTTACTACGGTACCCCTCCTTGCGGGGATCCATGGGCTTTTCATCTTTATACATCGTAAAATTCTACCACCAACACAACTTCAGGAAGAAGAAAAAAATTCCTCCCTTTACAATGGATTTGATGGTCTCAGTCTTTTTTCGGCCCTCATCGTATTTTTGTTGGCCCCTACCTTTCTCCATGCGCTGGCTATGGTGGGGGGAATCGCCGGTGGTATCTATTGCCTCTTCATAGTTGTCAATGGTATAGTACGGCGCTTAGCGGTAGAGCGTTCTGTAGGAGCCCTACGGGGGGGCGCCCTGGTACTTCTCATTGGGGGCATCCTTTCTATGATTATGGGAGCTATAGGTTATTTTATTTTCCGGTAAAAAATACCTGGCAATACTATTTCCTATAGAAAAGGTAGAGCATCGCCTCTGGGGAGAGAAAGTTTTTACAGTGTTAACAAATGGTAGGCGCTTCTCTTAATAGAGTTTTTACAAAAACGCAAAAAAAACTTTTCAGACTGCGGAATATACGGTATTATGATAGAATACGAGGAACCAGGTGATCAAACCAGTATGAAAGAAGCTATAAAAGTTTTTGTCTGTTCCCATAATCATGTCCCTTATGGTGCTTCTCATGATATATATGAGAATAACTATATACAAAACATAAAACCCTTTATTACTGCCCTATATCGGTATCCTCGGGTTCCTGCCCTTTTGCATTACTCTGGACCTGTGTATGAATATCTTCTGCAGGAGCATGGGGAATTTTTTATGCTCCTCGAGGAACTGGTAAATCGAAAGCAGGTTGAAATTTTAGGGGGTGGGTACTATGAACCCATGTTTCCCCTTCTTTCCCTTACCGATAGGATTGGGCAGATAGAAAAACTGACCACCTTTATCCGTCAACACTTTGGAAAACGGCCCCGGGGCTGTTGGATTCCCCGTTCTATGTGGGAAGAAGACTTCCCGGCTTTTCTTAATACCTGTGGGATGGATTATACTATTTTGGACGAAGAAAATTTTAAGGCCGCCGGTGTTTCAGAGGGGGAGCTCTACTATCCGTACCTTACGGAAGATCAGGGAAAGGTCGTATGGGTTTATCCGGTAGCTTCTGTTCTCAGTAGTCAGTTTGAGCCTAAAAACTTCCGTGGCCAGGTGTCCAGAATCCTTACCAAAGGTGCCTTTTTGGAAATAAAAAAAGGAACCCCTCAGGAATTTAAGACCCTTGTGTTTCGTCCTGAATTGCGGGCCCAGGCTCTTCCTTCTGAACAGGACCGGGAATTGTTTTATGCCCAGTTGTTCGCAGAGCTTTCGGAGGAACATCAGGGGATCGAATGTACTCTACCCAATCGGTTGCAGCGGCTTGAACAGGGATTCCGAAAGGTTTATTTCCCCAGCACCCATGCACGGAAACGGCTCTTACAAAGTAAGGGGGCTAACTACCTCTATGGAAAAATAGTATATCTCCATACCCTTGTAAATCAATTGCGGGGAGATAAGTCTCGTAAAAAGAGTGCCCGGGAAGAATTATGGAAAGCCCAGGGGTGCGATAGTTTTTTTTCTGATGCGGTTAATCACGGACAGTGGGGGGTAAAACGTCAGGTCTATCGTTCTCTGTTAGAGGCTGAAAAGATAACCCGGGACAGGGGAGTTTTTCTCCCTTCGGTGGTACGAATGGATTTTGATTTTGATGGTCGAGATGAGTATCTTCTGCAAGGGACAGACCTGAATTGTTATATTCATCATCGTGGAGCCTCGGTGATAGAACTTGATTATATATCTCGATTAAAAAATTACGTGGAATTCTTTTCCGAAGGAGAACAAGAAGGGGGAGCTCTTTTTAAGGATGTGCTCTTTTCCCCGGAGCTTACCCTTTTTCATTACAAAGCCCAGGGACGGGAATGTAAAGGAAACATCAGATGGTGTGGAGAAGAGTGGTATGAGAATATCGAAATCGACAGGGTGCACCAATCGGTGGGATTGGTAAGTCCCCTCACCATTGATGATACCTATCCCTATGGGGAAATTAGAGTTTATAAAAAGTTTGAGCTTAAAAAAAACGCCCTTTGTGTACAGTACCGGTTAAAAAACACAGCCCTCAGTCCCAAACGGTTTAATTTTACTACCCAGATTCATCTTTCTTTCCTGGGGTGTGGCCTTAATAGATTCCCGGTGGAAGTTCTGCGAAACGGAAACAAAACCCCTGTTCTTGGGCACATGGAGCATCTAAAGGATGTAGAAGAAGTACTTATTCACGATTATAAGAATGATACCTTTATTACCTTGGGAGGCCCCCCTTCGTTTGACCTGTGGCTCATTCCCCATTGTCAGGATGAACAAGGGGAAGATACCTATTATTATGTTTCTTTCCTCCCTCTCCAGCAATTGATTCTGGCACCAGAAGAGGAAAAGGAGTTTTCTTTCTTCCTTAAGTTTAGTAATCAATCAACTTGACATGCACCATAGAAGCTCCCTATAGTAACTGAACCATGAAACGTCGTCTTATAACCTCCGCTTTACCCTATGTAAATAATGTGCCCCATCTGGGAAATCTTATTCAGGTTTTATCCGCCGATGTATTTGCCCGTTTCTGCCGATTACGGGGCTATGAAACCCTCTATATTTGCGGTACCGATGAGTATGGCACTGCTACGGAGACTAAAGCTTTAGAAGAAGGCATTAGCCCCCGCGAATTGTGTGATCGGTATCATAAACTGCATAAAGAAATTTATGCGTGGTTTAATATTTCCTTTGATAAATTCGGGAGAACCTCTACCCCTGTCCAGACGGAAGTAGTACAGGATATCTTTAAAAAACTCGACGCCCAGGGGTTCATCCTGGAACGCACCATTGAACAGCTCCATTGCGGTTCCTGTAATCGCTTTTTGGCGGATCGCTATGTGCGGGGGACCTGCCCCCACTGTGGGTATCCTGATGCCCGGGGAGATCAATGCGAACAGTGCGGGAAGCTCCTTGAGCCCACCGAATTAAAGGATCCCCGCTGTTCTACCTGTGGAGCCACCCCACTTCCTCGCAGTACCCGGCATCTGTATATTGATCTTCCGAAAATCAAGGATCGCCTTGAGGCCTGGATTGCCCGTGCTTCAGTAGAAGGATTCTGGGCGAACAATGCTATTCAGATGACCAATGCCTGGATTCGGGATGGCCTTAAAGAACGGGCCATCACCCGGGATCTTAAGTGGGGGATTCCTGTCCCCAAGCCAGGCTATGAAGACAAGGTTTTTTATGTCTGGTTTGATGCTCCTATTGGGTATATTTCTATCACTGGCACCTATGCGGAAGAACGGGGCTTAGACTGGCGGGCTTTCATAAAGGAATGGTGGAAAAACCCCGAGGAAGTAGAACTGTTCCAGTTTATTGGAAAGGATAACATTCCTTTCCATACGGTGATTTTCCCCTCCAGTCTCCTGGGAACGGGGGAAAAATGGACCCTCTTACACCATATGTCCAGCACGGAATACCTGAACTATGAAGGAGGAAAGTTCTCTAAATCGAAAGGAATAGGTGTATTTGGCACCGATGCCATGGAATCGGGTATTCCTGCGGATGTATGGCGTTTCTATATTTTTTATAATCGACCTGAAAAATCAGACACCCTCTTTACCTGGAAGGACTTTCAAGAGAAGGTAAACAGCGAACTTATTGGAAATTTGGGGAACCTGGTGAATCGGACCCTTTCCTTTGTGCATCGCTACTATGATGGCAAGATTCCTGAAGGTCCCCAGAACGAAGCATTCTGGAAGGTGGTCCGGGAATATGAAGGGCGAATCACCGAAAAGCTCGAACAGGCGGAACTCCGGGATGCCCTGCGGGAGATTTTTGAACTTTCATCCTTTGCAAACAAGGCTTTCCAGGATGGGGAGCCCTGGAAAAAACGAACCGAGGCCCCCGAACTTGCGGCGGGGCTTATCCGGGACCTTTCATATGTGGTGCGGGATTTGGCCATTCTGATTCATCCCTATCTGCCAGCAGCAGCAGAGCGGATCGCTACCTTTTTAGGAACTACCATCGGTAAAGGGGGCCTTTCCTGGCATCATCTCGGGAAATGTGAGGGGCTGAGCACTATCGAGCGGCCCGAAGTGCTCTTTAATCGCTTGGAAGATGCTCTTATCCAGGAACTGCGGGAACGCTACAACGGAAGCCAGAAGGAGCGGGAAGGGCGGTCTGACACGACCCAGAAATCGGAATCGGAAAAAGGAGCCCTTTCTGAGAATGGCCAGGAAAAGACCGCCTCTCGGGCGGGGAAATTTGCTTCCCGGGTTGATCTACGGGTCGCAAAAATCCTCAAGGTAGAACGGCATCCCAAGGCCGATAAACTGTATATCGAGACCCTGGACGTCGGGGGGGGAGAGCAGAGGGTTATTGTTTCCGGCCTTGTCCCCTATTACCGGGCGGAAGAACTGGAAGGAAAGCATATTATTCTGGTGTATAACCTTAAACCGGCGGTGTTGCGGGGAGTGGAAAGCCGGGGAATGCTTCTTGCGGCCTCTCGAAAGGATGCGGAGGGAAACAACCTGGTGGAAGTGCTGGAAGCTCCCTGGGCCGAACCCGGCACCCGTCTGGAGGTAGAGGGGTACCCTGCGGTGGCGACTCCTTCCGAAATCGATATTGATACCTTTTTTGCGATTCCTATCCGGGTAGTACAGGGTAAGGTAGCGGTAGAAGACGCTCCTCTGGTAGCGGCGGGCCGGAACCTTACCACTACTCGGGTGCTTGATGGCGAGGTGGGCTGATGCCCCCGGCAGAACATCAGTATATTCGACGCATTGTTCCCACCGATCTAGCCCGGTGCGATGGGGCCGAGTCTTTCCTGCAGTCCGGCTTCTGGGGGGCCTTTAAGGCCCGTTTTGGCTGGAATGCCCGTCCCTTTCTCATCGAATGGATGAATGGGACGGTAAAGCCCTTGTTGGTTATCCGGCGCCGTCTCTTTCGGGGCTTTTCGTTTGCCTATATCCCCTGGGGCCCAGAGGTTCCGGCAGAGGTTCTTCAAGATAGGTCTGACTATGGGAAGATTTTGCAAGAGCTGGCGGAACTTCTCCGGGAAGAACTACCCCATGAGACGGCCTTTGTCCGTTTTGATCCTCCCTGGTATGTGTCTGAGCATCCAGGAAATAAAGGGGCTTCCCGGGATGCCAGTGATGAATCTGAAGAGAATGCTACCGCTTCTTCTCGGATGCGAAGCAATGGCGCTCCTGAGAAACATTTTTTTTCTTTTCCTAAACCTTTTGTTCGTGCCGGAGCGGATGTCCAACCGCCGGATACGGTGCTCCTTTCCCTCGTTCCTGAGGAAGAAGCCCTCCTGGCGGCTATGAAAAGTAAATGGCGCTATAATATCCGCCTGGCAGAAAAAAAAGGTGTCCGGGTAGAACAAAAAGATGAAGAGGGCCTTCCTCTGTTTTATGAACTTCTTAAGGAAACGGCCCAGCGGGATGGAATAGCTATTCATGATATTGACTATTATCAAGCCCTCTTTCGTCATAAAAAAGAATATCGGGATGGCCAACTAGATCTCCGCTTGTACCTCGCCTATTATCAAGAGTTTTGTTTAGCGGGGATCATTGTCCTTTTCTGGAAAGGGACGGCAACCTATCTCTATGGGGCCTCATCCAATCAATATCGCAACTATATGGCTCCCTATGCGCTCCAATGGAAGGCTATCCGCGATGCCCGCGCCTCAGGGTGTACCACCTATGACTTCTTTGGAATTCCCCCTTCTGCGGACCCCCATCATCCTATGGCTGGTTTATACCTGTTTAAGACCGGTTTTGGAGGAGAGATTATTCATCGCCCGGGGAGCTGGGATTATCCGTACAAAAGGGGAATCGCCTTTTTATTTCGAAGGTTAGAAGGGCTCAGAAAAAACCTGCGGAGTGTAAAAAAAGTTCTACGTTATTTGAGGAGATCATGAATTTAGAAGTATTTATCCTCGGTTGTGGGGGAATGATGCCCCTTCCTCATCGATATCTTACATCCGTGTTGGTGCGACGAGAGGGGGACCTGTTCCTGTTTGATGGAGGAGAGGGTACCCAGGTTTCTTTACGTAAGCTCAATCTAAGATGGAAAAAAATTTCTGCCATCTTTGTGAGCCACACCCATGCAGACCATGTGACGGGATTGCCGGGAATTCTTATGCTGTCGAGTCAGGTAGACCGCAACGAACCCCTCTATATTTATGGGCCTCCGCGAATTGCAGAATACATTGAAACCAGTCGCCGGGTTCTGGATATGTATATCAATTATGAAATCATCGTTCAGGAAATTCTGGAACCCGGTATTGTGTATAGGGGTGAGGGGTTCCATGTGCGGGCCTTTCCTCTGCGTCATACTAAGCCCTGCGTGGGCTATGTGTTGGAAGAAGATCCCCGACCGGGGGTGTTTTATCCTGAGCGGGCTTTAGCATTAGGGGTTCCCCGGGGGCCCCTGTGGTCTCGGCTCCAAAATGGGGAGGCCGTCATGAATGAGGCGGGACGTCGAGTGGAACCTTCAGAAATTTTGGGTCCCCCCCGCCGGGGAAGAAAATTTTCCTTTGTGACAGACACCCTGTATTTCCCTGAAATTTCCCAGGAAGTAGGAAATTCGGATCTCTTTATTTGCGAAGGAATGTTTGAACGGGATCTCCTGGAAAGTGCCCTGGAAAAGAAACACATGACCGCCGAACAGGCGGCCCTGATTGCCCGGGATGCGGGGGGCGTAAAGAAGCTTGCCCTTATCCATTATAGTCCCCGCTATACCGAACAGAATTTGAAGAACCTTCTTGCAGAGGCTCAACGGATTTTCCCGGACACCGTATTAAGCCGGGACCGCATGGTGTTTCCCCTTTTATACGATGATGAAGAAGAGTAGACCCCTCTAGCGGATGGTTGATTGTTGGTATAGCCGATCCTGAGCGCGCCTGTGGGGTGGGGTACTTGTAACTTTTTTGTGGGGTAAGTATTTTTTCTTAAAAGGACTCGCACATAAAAAATAAATAGTCCAACATACACCCCAAAAAGGGGACAGGAGTTATCCCATGATAGAAGTACAGGATCTCACCAAACGGTATGGATCGGTAGAAGCGGTCCGTCGGGTGTCTTTTACGGTGGATACGGGTCAGATTGTGGGGCTCTTAGGTCCCAACGGCGCCGGGAAAACCACCATCATGAAGGTCCTTACGGGCTACCATTATCCCACCGAAGGGGATGCCCGGATTGACGGTTTTTCGGTGTTCGAAAACAGTCTGGAAGTAAAACGCCGTCTCGGTTATTTACCGGAGAATGCCCCGTTGTACACCGATCTTACTCCCCGGGAGTATCTACAATTTGTGGCAGAGGCCCGGCAACTACCCAAAGAAAAACGAAGGGCCCGCATCAATGAGGTTCTTGCAGCCTGTGGTATCGAAGCGGTTCAGAACCGGCCCATCGAAACCCTTTCTAAGGGATATCGACAGCGGGTAGGGCTGGCCCAGGCGATTCTCCACGATCCGCCCATTCTCATCCTTGATGAACCAACTACCGGTCTTGATCCAAACCAGATAATCGAAATTCGGAACTTAATTCGGGAACTGGGAAAAAGCAAAACCGTGATACTTTCTACCCATATTCTCCAGGAAGTAGAAGCGGTGTGTTCCCAGGTGCTTATTATTAACGAAGGCCGGATTGCGGCCCAGGGAACTACCGAAGAAATTGCGGCAACCCTGAAGGGAGGGAATTCCTGGATCCTTATCGTAAAGGGAATGAAAAAAGAAGAGCCTGGCCAGAAGATCCAGGGGCTTCCCGTTACGGTAAGCCTTTCCCATACGGAAAATCTCGCTGATGGAACGGTGCGTCTCCATATAGTAGAAGCAAGTGGGGCCCCGGGAACATCTCCGGACCCTCTACAACTGAGTGAAGCCCTCTTCGATTGGGCGGTAGGTCAGGGGCTTAAGATATTGGAGATGCAGCGCCAACGGCTTTCGTTGGAAGATATTTTTGTCCGACTCACCACGGAGGGTAAACAGAATGAAACGAAACGGTGAAACTATTCTGGCGCTCGCCCGAAAGGAAATTTTTTCTTCCCTTCAGAGCGTGAGCACCTATGGGGTTATACTGTTTTTTCTGCTTTTTAACAATATATCGTTTTTCTATATACAGAAGTATTTTTCTCTCAACACGGCGAGCCTGCGGAACTATTTTACCCAGTTTCCTTTGGTATTTTCCATGGTTATTCCCGCCCTTACGATGAAAAGTTGGGCTGAGGAACGGAAGGTGGGTACCGCGGAGCTTCTTTTAACGATGCCCTTCTCCGAGTGGGACCTGGTGCTTGCCAAATTTCTTTCGAGTTTTGTGCTCCTTCTTGTTCTCTTGCTGGGGACCCTCGGTATTCCCTTGACCATCATGCCCATGGGCAAATTTGATGTGGGGGTAATTATTACCGAATATATTGGGGCCCTGTTACTGGGATCCGCGGCGATTAGTATTGGTCTTTTGTGGAGTGCCCTTTCCAAGAACCAGATCGGCGCATATCTGGGTACCCTGGCGATTCTTTTTAGTATCACCCTCATTAATCAGGTAGCCACGGTGTTTCCCTTACCCGAAACGATGGCCAACGCTCTTAATTACCTTTCCCTTGCCTTTCATTATGAAGGATTTTCAAAGGGAATCCTGGATAGCCGGGACATTCTTTTTTTCGGTATCCTTACCTTCCTCATGCTTTTTATTAACACCCGGGTGATTTTGTATCGGAAATGGAGGTAGCCATGTCAAAAAGAGAACTGACCATCATCACCGTCCTGGTTATCGTCATAGGGATAATGGGTTTTCTGGTATCAGGGCGCCTGTATGTACGATGGGATATAACAAAAAATAAATCCTATACCCTTTCAAAGGTTTCCCGGGAATTGTATAAAGAAATCCCCGAACGGGTCACCATCACCTATTACATTTCAGATAAGTTGAAAGCCATCCATCCTATCCCCCAGGAAATCATTGATCTTTTGCGGGAATATGCCAACCATTCCCGGGGACGCATACGCCTGGTGGTCCAGGACCCCGTAAAGGCAGGTACGGCCGCGGTGGCGGAACAGTTAGGGGTTCAGCCTCAGCAAATTCAGACGGTGGAACAGGATCAGGCCAGCGTTGCCATGGTGTATACCGGTATCGTGGTGGAATACCTTGGAAAAACCGAGGTGATGCCGGTGGTGTTCAGCCTTGATACCCTGGAATATGACCTTACCAGCCGCATTCGAGCATTGGTTTCCCAGCAAGAACGAACCTTAGGGGTACTGATAGGGGACAGTGGAAAACTATGGAGCCGGGATTTTGGCCTGTTGGATAAGGCATTAACTGGCGCAGGCTACAAAATTCGTCAGGTATATCCAGGAGAAGAAATCCCCACCAATATAGTGGCCCTCTTTGTTATTGGTGGGGTAGAACAGCTTGAAGATTGGGACCTCTACCGTATCGATTATTACCTTCAGCAGGGGGGAAAGGTGCTTTTTGCGGTCGATGGGGTGATGGTGGATACCCAGACGGGGATGTACGCTACAGCCCGACAGGATAAGGGGCTCTTGGCGATGCTTTCCCATTATGGCGTTACGGTAGAAAAGGCGCTCCTTCTTGATAAGGCCTGCCTTACGATTCCTTATCAAATAAGGAGTTATACGGGGGCGGTACAGTTTAAACTGCTCCGCTATCCCCACTGGGTAACGATCCTTGCCGAAAATGGCAATAAGTCCCATCCGGTGACGGCTAATTTCCAGGGAATCGATCTGTACTGGCCAAGTCCTCTCACGCTCCAGGCTCCCTCGGGAATTATCGCTACGTCTCTTTGTTCTTCTTCCTCTGAGGCATGGAAAATGACCAAGGAGTTCACGGTTAACCCTGAAATGGACTATCTTTTTACCACCGAACAGGGGACAACGAAAGGACAATATACGGTGGCCGCCACTCTGGAAGGGACCTTCCCTTCGTATTTCAAAGGTAAACCAAAACCGGTTCGTTCAGGTTCTTCCCTTACGTTGCCTGACTTACCCGAAAACCCCAAGGCAGGTCGGGTCTTTGTAGTAGGAGATGAAGACCTGGGGTCTACGCTTGTCCAGTATACCCAGAGTGAACGAAACCTGGATTTCCTTATCCAGGCGGCCGATTGGCTGGGTAATGATCCGGAGATTCTTGCTATACGAACAAGGACCTCTCAGGTTGGTCGCCTCGATCGGATTACCGATCCGGTACAGCGAGCCGCAGTGGCCTTGCTGGCCCAACTCATCAATATTATTCTTATTCCCCTCGCTGTGGTGATAGTGGCGGTTATTAGAATTGTGGGGCGGAAAAGAAGAATGCGTGCTACCATGGAGGTGTCCCAATGACATTCCAGAAAAAGATATATCTTTTAAGCGGCCTTTTAGGCATATTGGTGCTGGTATATGGGCTTTCGTTCTTTCTGGATGCCAGTCGGATTGAAGAAACCCAATCTCAGTTCTCATTGGTAGATCCGAGGGCCCTTACTTCTCTTACGAAGATACACATCACCCGTTCCTCTGAGAATCCCCTTACCATTGTAAAACGAGGTCAGGACTGGTTTGTCCAACTCAGCGAACAGGATGAATTCCCTGCAAAAAAAGGAAGGATAGATGATTTTTTGGCGTTGCTTTCTAAAAAGGCGAGCTATCCTGTCCGGGCTCGTACGAAGGATGCCCATGAAAAGTTAGGCCTTACGCAAGAAAAAGGGAAAAAGCTAGTTCTTGCTGGCGAAAAGGGAACTCTGGCGGAATTCACTTTTGGCGATAAGGATGTGTCTGGCCAGGAAGTGTACTTCCGGATCGGTCAAAAGGACGAGGTTCGTTCCGGAAGCGATGCCATTATCTCATATCTCGAAAGTGGGCTTCCCAGTTGGTATGATCTTCGTTTCTTTCCTCAGGAAGGAAAGCTGGCCCTTACCGCGGACCTGGTGCAACGCATCCGTATAGAAGAAAAAGGAAAGGCCCCCCTCACCCTGAGCCGCAAAGAAAAAAACGAATGGGATGCTCAGGAGGGAGCTAGTCGTTTTGATGCGGATCCTCAGAAAGTAGCATCGTACCTACAGACCGTCATTTCTGCAGAGGGGGAAACCTTTATTCCCAGCGCTGAAAGGTCCGAAAAACAGGGAACAGAAAAAGCGACGATTAGCCTCGAACTGGGAGATGGCCGGAAAAAACGGATTGTGATTTATGAAACAAAGGATAACAAGTTTACGGGTACCTCTTCCGACACATCATATCTCTATAGCCTTGCTCAATGGACCGTAGAACGGCTTCTTCAAAAGGGAGAGGACTTTAAGAAAAACGATTCCCAGACCAAACCATAGAAGTGTTGTGAAGATATAGGAAAAGTGTTCAAAAAAAGGGGCCGCCGGAGTGTGGTACGTGCCCCTTGGTCTTGAGAAGACCAAGGGGAAAAGGTGTAACTCGCCAGAGTGTGGTCCCTTGTGGCCTTTAAAACCCGGCGGGGGAAGATGCGGATGGCTTTTTATGTCTCTTCCTGCTTTTTTAGATAGGCCCGATATTTATCAGGATCGCTCTTAAAAGCCACGATAGGGTGGCTTTTTTCTTGTCTTGCCTTGCGGAGGGCCTCTTCTGCTTCTCTGCGTAAACGGGAAGCTTCTACGAGGCGACCAGAACGGGAGGTAATCCCGATGGCAACCCCTATATGACGGGTATCAGGATCCTTATACAATTTTGTATAGAACTCATCGGCCATTTTAAAGGCATGATCGAGATCGATGTTGGGGAGAATCACCGAAAACCCCTCTTTTCCCCATTCGAACACCATATCCCGGAAGGTAAAGAATCCTACTATTTTTTCTGCTAAAAGAGGAAGGTCCTGTTCATGTACTTCCGGTGCTTCGATGATAAGAAGGGCGAGGTCTTGATCAAAAGAGGCACTGCGATGGAGTTCCGCCGCAAGCCGTTCTTCTAAATGGGATTCCCAGCTAACCCCCGTGTGGGGGGTATAGAGCAAAGGTTCGGTTCCCTGTGTTTTGTTTGCCGCTGATTGAGAGGCTCCTTCGGTTTCCTGGATAGGAGTGTCCTCTTCAGATATATCAAGGCGGGGGATTTCAAAAAGATCTTCCGTTTCAGGATTGGATAGGGGAGAGGAAAGAGTATCCTCAACGGGGACCGCAGCGCCCGTCGATCTTTCTTGATCTTTCGCAGCATATTGACCTTCTGTCTTCTGGGCAAAGGAAAGATTCTTTTCAAGGATATAGGACAGGATAGCAAGCAGTAAGGTCGCGCTAATCACAATCAGCGATGAGAGAAGAATTTGGTGTATAAAAGTCCAGTCCAGGTATTCACCCTGAGCTGATAGAACAACGTTTCTTACCCCTTCAACCCGCAATGGTGCAGAAAGAGGACGGGGCATAAAGGGAAAGGATGAGGCAACAAAGGTAGGCCCCTTGACCCAGTCGATATATCCCCCTTCTTTTTCATAGGCAAATTCCACGCCGCTGGGGCCAGTTATAAGGACTGCCTTTAAAATCTGGGAAGAGGCAAGAAAATCCCGGATAGTTTCCTGAAAAGGTTCGGACAGAAAACCATAGACCGCGGCCCCACTGGTTTTTGCGGCTAGGTCTAAGAATTCCGCTTCTCCTTTGCGGGTCCGTTCTTGAATATCTTGAAAAATCTTGATTCCACCAAAAGTAAGCGCAAGGACATACATCAACGTGCAGAAAAGAAGGATAAAAAAAGATTTATTGATATGCATGGTGTGTATTATATACGTTTTTCTTGATTCGTGCTAGAATAATTATACTTTTCCTCATCAACCCCACTGAGGAGGGTGTGTAAAAATGACGAAATCTATTCGTAAGCGGGGCCTTCCGCCGGGGTGGTACCCCGATACCAGAGAAGCTATCCAGACCTTTGTGGAAGAACAACGACAAAAAAACCCTCCATCATTTTCCTGTGGGGCCGTGGTAGTACCCCATGCGGGCTGGTATTTTTCGGGGAGCCTCGCCCTCCATGGCCTTGAGCTTCTTTCTAAAGAATGCAAGACCCTCGTCGTAATAGGGGGACACCTTTCTTCGCGGGATACGCCGCGAATTATGAGCCGCGATGGGGTAGAAACACCCCTTGGTGTGTTACCGGTAGATGGGGAGTTTACCCAAAAAATCCAGCAACTTATTTCTTGGATAGAAGATGAAGAGGTGGATAATACGGTGGAAGTGCAGCTCCCCATGATTCACTATCTTTTCCCCGCTGTCCAAATAGTATGGCTACGCTTGCCCCCTTCGCTTGAATCATACAGGATAGGTAAGACCATAGCCCGGATTGCCCGGGAACTGGGGTATCCCTGTGGGGTGGTTGGTTCTACCGACCTTACCCACTATGGGCCCAATTATGGCTTTGTTCCCCAGGGGGTGGGAAAGGCTGCCCTCGGTTGGGTTAAAGAGGTAAATGACAAGATGCTCCTCGACGCTATTCAGCGCCGGGATCCTGAGGAAATCCTGAAGCGGGCCCATCAAGACTATTCGGCCTGTTCCATCGGAGCGGTGTTGGGGACCCTCGGTTTCGCCGATGAGGCAGGATATACCCGCGTTCACCTCATTGAGTACGCTACCAGCGCCGATAGGTATCCGTCCTATTCTTTTGTAGGGTACGGCGTCGTGGGCTTTTCTTCTCCGTAAAGGACTTCTTACAGAAATTGTTCTATCTCTGTAAGGGCCCTGGTTACGACCATTTCAAAGAGCTCCCACAGAGAAAGTTCCTTCTGACGATGGCGAAGTGCAGCGGCAAGGGGCGCCAGGGTCATGAGAATCCCCAGTTCTTCTCCTGAACGCTGGGCGAGGTATTTCCCGAAGGGAATTCCTTTCGGAGAGGGAAGGCGTCGTATTTTCTCGCTATACTCGGAAAGGAAGTCCCTCGCCGACAGGGCCTGTCTTCCGGGCCCAAAAACAGAAAGGGTATTCGAAGTTACCGGTGATGATAAAGAAGGCAGCGTCAACGGGGAACCGTCACCCTCGGACGCGGTAATAGGAACAGAAAGGTGCTGGGCAAGCCTTTCCAGCCTTAGACGATAGGTCGTAAGGGGTTTTGTTTCGTATCGCCAGCCTCGGCTATCTACTTTTTTTTCAAGGCTTGGACTCCTAAAGAGAAAGGCCGACAGGATGCTTTCCAGAGGAGCAAGCCTCGATTGTTTTTCCTGAAAAACGTCGTACACATAGGTTCCCCGGGCATAGGTTTTTCCTTCGGGATAGGAAAAATCAGCGCCATATAACCGTATGCTGCGAGCTCCAAGCTGTTCGGCAAGGGATACCGCGGCGTAGGTTACGTTTCCCCCTGAGGTGTCGACTACGGGAAAGGATCGCCACCATTGCACAAGGTAACGGGTTAAAGGATGTCCCCCGGCAAAAAAATAGGTGTGCCTGCTTCTCTGTACCACCGAGGGGGGGCTTGCGAGATCTGCAAAAAGAAAAACCCTGTCGGGGATCCCCTTTAGAAAGTGATGATAACTTATGTGCTGGCAATCGATGGAGACCACCCCATCGGGAACAATGTTGGATAGGAGCAGGGCGGAGAGAGAAGTATCTGTAGCAAGGAGAAAAAAATCCCTTCGATTTTTTTTTAGAGAGGTCAGGTGTTTTTCCAGCGAAGGACCTGCCGCAGTGATAGCTACATTTCGAACGGGAGGAAGGGGAGTAGTTTCCGGGGATGAAAAGAGCATGTTTCTGATAATGTTAGAGAACCACCGTTTCCCAAAAAGGGCCTGAACCGAAAAATCTTCGCCCACCTGTTCAAGCCCTTCGCTGATCCACCGCTGGAGTTCCGAAAAGAGTGTTTCTTCGCTTTGATAACGATTTCGAAGGCTGAGGATGTTGAGATTCCCCCAGAAGACAGGAGCGTATTTGGAAATCAGGTATTCCTGCACCTCTTTTTTGTCTGGGTCGATGAGGAGGTCTACCCGGGGATCGGTTAAAATAGGAACATAGTCTATATGAGAGAACAACTCGGCAATACCATCAATATGAAAATCAATAATCGTAATATGATGAATCGTGGACCGGCTAATGGCAGAGCGAAGGGCATAGCCTCCCCCAAGACCGAGAAAGATAAGAGAACCCTCTCTTCCTGAAAAACTTGTTTCGATAAGCCGCTCACCCTCCCGATCTGGGTCGATGAGTGAATGGAGAGGAACTGGTTTTTCTTTATGAAGGGCCCAGAGGGGAACGGGGGATCCATTACGGGCCCGTTCAAATATATACATCCCTTTCTGTGGATTAGCCCGGCTCAATCGTTGGCAGAGGAGGGGGTTTTTTGCCGAAAGGGCGAGCATGTTCCGTTCAAAGATGTTTCGGTCATTCATAGTATTTTCCTATTAATTGGAGGAGCTCTTTAATAAGTATATGGGGCCTTTCATCCTGAGGAAGCCCCAGTAGTTTTTGCAACTCCCTTTGAACGTATGTTCCCGTTGAGCCATCGTGGATAATCATATCAAAGATAGCGAGTATTTCTTTACTAGAAGAAGGGGGCTTCCAGGGAACGCGATACCAGCGGGTAGGAGAGGTAGCAGTTCCTTCTACCTGGGTTACACTGGGAAGATGAGTAAGGTGGGAAGGGCTCTGCGAACCAAAATAATTTAGCCGGGCCGGATACTGAACCAGATGTTCCCTGAACCAGGAAGCGTATACCTGGAAGGCCTCTCCCTGTTGTAACATTTTTGTCCGTTCCCATTGGGAACTATAGTAGGGCTGGCAGCGATTCTGGTTTATTTCCAACAACCTGTCCAGACTATAGGGGCGGGCATGGCTTTGCATGTCCCGGAACCCCATGTCGAAGCCCGTAATGTAGAGGGAGCCTCTGGTTAGCTCCAGGGCAACATCAAGGGCGGTGGCGCTTACGGTTCCCCGTTGAGGAAGATGAAGAAAGGGAAGGTTAAGGACCCGTAGAAACTGCCCCTGCCAGAGAGATCCATCGGTACAGAGGAGCCAGGGCCGCTCACTGAGGGGGGTGGGAACCTGGGCTCCCAGGTAGATACAGAGGGGACAGGCGGTAGACCGCCTTACTTCGAACCCGTGGTAACGGGCCCAGAAACCTCCGTCGGTGGTAAGAACCAGGGAAGGATATAGCCGATGGGCGGTGAGAGCGGCGGTCGCAGAAGAAACCGAAAGGAGGCCGCAATTGCCTTCTGTAAGGGCCTTCTGGATGAGGGGCACCGTGTCTTCCAGGGAAGGTCCTGCGCCACAAATAATAAGTGGTTGATCTCCCTGCTCAAACCAGAGGGGGACGGTGAGCTGCCGTAGGTTAATAAGAAAATTTCTTAACCATCGTTTTCCGAAGTTCTGAACGGTTCGGGTGTTAGCCTCTTCCTGGTGTATAAAATTAAGGATAGTTTGTTTAATTGTTCGATACGACGATCCATAGGCTTTTTCCGCCGGGGGCCACTCAATAAGACGTAGGGTGCTTCCTTCCGGGATATGGTGTTCTAAAAAAGAAAACAGTCCTTCTTCTTGACGGGGGGACCACGCCGGATACACGGAGCTGTAAGGATCGTGCTCTTTGCAAAAGGGGCTTACATGGATGATGATGATGGAGGGATTTGCTTTTTCTTCGATAAGGGCTTGTATCAGGTACCCAAGGCCTGGTTCGAGGACGATAAGAATTTCATTACCCGTATGTGCAGGAAGGTGGAGCGAATGAAGAAACCTGAAGGCCTCTTTTACTGGATCATACAGAGAATGAAGGCACTGTCCGTTTACTACCAGGCTGAGAGCGCCTCCTCGAGTAGGGCGAAGCTCTTCGGTCATGAGAGGGCGCTCAGAGCCTCCTGTCTGGATGTCACTCGAACAGGCCCCTCCAGCGGATGCTGCAGTATCCGTTCCAGGTGATGGTGTATCAGGCTCCCATCAAGGTTGCCCTCACAAATCAAAGCCCAGGAGTCTTCGGTAAGGGGTACCATCATGCCCAAGGAGGAGGTCACTTCTCTTGTTTGTTGGGCTTGGCTTTCTGTAAGTTCTTTTATTTTAAAAAAATAAAAACCATTACTATTGGGAATATCTTGAGGAAATAACTGATCAATTAGAGGAAGGAGCGAATTATCTTCTCCTTTTTGTTGGTTTTGTTTATTTCCTTCTGAGAATTCCCCTGCTGAATTTTCTGAAAAAGTTTTTCTTACAAAAGAAATAAATTTTTCAGCTATCCGGGGGAGAATATTCCCCAGGGATTCTAGATACAGGATATCGTTTTGTTCGGTTCCAATACAAAAAAAGATAATCCTTTGTTCCCACGTGCCCAGGCTATATCCCCATAAGGCGGCGTTGGCAAGATCCGTATCTAATCCCCATTCATGTCCTCTACCAAGAACGATGAAAGAGTTCCCTGAGATAAGATGTTCCTTATGCTGAGAAATTTTTTTCGTAAAGGATTCGGATAATTCTCCAATACCTGCAGAGGTAAGGATATGCACCGCTTCTTTTTCTGGATCCCATACTCCTACCACCGCAAAAAGAAAGGGAGTATAGGTCTTCAAAAGAGAAAGAACCGTATAGAGATCTTCCTTTTTTTCTCCAAGGCGCTCTATCCGGACAACTAACTGTTCTGCGATCGGATCACGTAAAACCCCTTCCTCACTCGTGATTTTTTGGATCCGTTGCAAGAGTCCCATTACACTAATCCCAGTTCTTCGAAGAGTTTCTTATAGGTCACAAAATATTCAGATCGGGCAAACTCTTCTATCTTTTCTTCGGGCAAAGACTCAAGCAACTGGTCCATATAGGAAAGGACTGCCTTGATTTCTTCGGTTAAATCCGGGGGAAGGTTGGTTGTCACCGAAGGAGCACCAGACGTGGTGGCGGAAGTGACCGTTTCTCTGGGGCTTTCTTGTTCTTCTATTTCGGGTTCTGAAATTTCTGTTTCCGTAAGAATGTCTTCTTCTATCTCAAGATTTTCGAGTTCAGGAAGGGGCTGTGCTTCTTCTATTGTTGAAAGAGATGAGCTAGCGGTAGATGGCTCTTCTTCTGAGGCTACCACAAAATTTTCAGGTACCACCTCTGCAAAGGATTCTTCTGATACAGGAATTTCTGAGCCAAGTTCTTCTAGATCAAACGAATTTGCTTCATCCAGGATTTCATCATGAAGTTTTATTTCCTGTAGATTTTCCTCTTCTACCAATTCTTCGGGGGCTGCAAACTCATCAACTACGGAAGCCTCTTTTTCACCTTCTTCTAACTCCAGTTTAATCGACTCGATAGCCGGCTCTTCCAAAGGAGGTTCTTCTAGAACGATATCCCCCATTTCTATGTCTGGGAGGGATTCTTCAAAGAGGGGCTCACTGGAGACCAGATCTTCTTCTAAGTAACTCGTGTCTTCCGGCGGGCTGCTTAATGGGGTAACCCCCTCTTCCATGAGATTTTTGATTTCATCGTCGGTTACTAATTCTTCGCTTTCTATTTTTTCAAAGGCGGAAGGTTCTGAAAGGGAAGACCCTGAGAAGGGTTCTTCTCCGATGCCCGTTGTTTCTGTATTTTCTTCTTTAAGGTTTTCTTTTTCTTCAAAGAGAACCTCTTGGGATTGTTCGGTTTCCTCAAGAAGATCGCTTTCTGGTATACCGCTGCCTGTTTCTTCGGTAAACTCGGCGGTATTCAATATGTTATCTAATTCATCACCGGTAAGGGCAATCTTTTCGTCCTCTTCTTCTTCAAAGAAACCCCGGGGCCCTGGCTCCTTTTCTTTTTCTTCATGATGGGATTCAGAGGACCCTTTAAAATGGGAGAGCTCTTCTTTCAGGGTGGCAAGTTCGTTTTTTATGGAAGCTATTTCCTCAGCTATTTTCATCAGCAATTGGGTCGAAAGATCCGATCCTTCACCTTTACTGGATACCTCTTCTGCTCTTTGTACTAGGCCGCTTGCTTCATGCTCTTTTGGGAGTTCTTCTGAGAAAATTCCCTTGTGTTTCTCCTCTGTATCTCCTTTTGCAGCCGCAGAAGGAACTTCTGGTGTGGCGGAGGGAAGAACGGGTTCTTCCTTCTCTGAGCTTTCTTCCTTTTGCAAATCGCTCAGTAAATCATCAAAGTCGGAAACGGTTTCTAATTGGAGGTCCGCAGTAGTATCCGAAACCACGGGGGAAGCAAGGGATGACACCGAATCAATGCTTACGGTTTCAACACCCTCGGTTTCGTCGGTGAATTCCAGATCAATATTGAGAGGCTCTTCTTCTACGGTCGGGCTTGCAGGAATCCCCGTTTCTGAGTCTTCTCCCAGGAAATCTTCCATCGATAATTCGGTAAAATCTGATGTATTTTCTTCAGCAACCATCAAGGATTCATCCGTCGTATCTTGTTTTTCATCACTGGTAACTTCTTCAAAAGACACATTTTCTTCTATATCCATATCGGGGAGGGGTTCTAATACTCTCTGGATTTGTTCTGCTTCTTTAGTTTCAGAAGGGGGAACTTCTTTTTCCCGGGATACGGGTGGCTCAGAGGATGGGAACCCCTCGATTTCTTCTACCTCAAAGGAAAGGCCTTCTATTTCAGGGAGTTCGGATTCTTTCTGAGCTTCGCTTACGTTTTGTTCTCGAGATCCCTCTTCTGCCAGTTCAGGGAAGGGTTCATTTACATCAATATCAAGATCGGGGAGATCTTCTATGTCGGGAATAGATGGTTCAAAAACATCCAAAGACTCGTGTTCAGAAAGGGAACTGCCCCCCTTCTTGATAGATTCTACGTCTTCTTCTAGCTGGCCTTCGTCGTTTGGCCCGGTACCAGATAATGTTTTCATGTCTTCTATGTCCTTTGGTTCGCTTTTAATCCACACACCATATTCATCTAGCTCATCTATAGAACCGATAGTACTCCGTTCCTCGAATATTGAAGGATCCTTGTTCGTTGCCATTCCCCACTCCCATACCGTTGTAAGGATACAGATTCGGGGCCGTATCCTCATCGTTCCCTATCTGGCGCATTTTGCCACATAGGCCTTCCTTCCTAATATCGACACTTTTTATAAAAACTATTGAGTAAAACAACAGTCTTTTGTTTTTTCTACCTACTAAATTCTATCCTATGGGCTTTAGTGTTGTCAATGGAAAATAAAATACTTCATGAAAAGCCCTTCTTTTCCGTTAATATAGACATAATGATGCAACGTTTGTGTATGCCTATCCTCATGGCCATATGGATTACCATCGGTTTCTATACGGGGCTCTCGTATTTCTGGGGTCCCAGTGGGGAAAGAGCCATGAAGTATCTTTTAGAACAAAAAAAGAACCTAGAAAAGAACTTAGAGGAACTGTCTGCACAGGGAACTATTTTGCAGCAACAGGTCCTTTCCCTGTTATATGATCCAGAAACCCTCCAAGAATATGCACGGAACCTTGGCTATGGCAAGCCTAACGAAAAATTCATTCGTATTCAGGGGAAAGGCCCCTTACAAGGAGAATCATATCCGATCGGTGCTCTTATTCAGATAAAAACACCAGTCACTCTTTCTCATGAACAAATTCTTCTCTTTTCGTGCGGGGCGGGCTTTTTTTCTTTCATTGTTCTTTTGTTTTTCTCTTGGGGGTTCTCAAAAAGAAAGACTTACCACTACTAATTATTGGGAGCCCTGATTTTTTCTATCGGCCGATTTTTGTCCATTCCGCTTCCCGAACTGATCCGTGGATAACTTCTATAATGGTTTCTCCTTCATAACGAACTGCGGTGGCTCGCTTAATACCCTTCAGTTTACCCCCTTCATAGATGGTAAATTCCCATTCCATGGGACGGGCAATGTCTACCAATTGCTGGGCTACTTTATAGGGCACGGGATGGTAGAAACGATCCTGGTTTGGGGAACTTTGCCAGATCTTAACTCCCTGGGGCTGTATAGAATAGGAAAGTTCCATCTTTGCCCCCGAGGTTAAAATAGCCTGACCTTTTCCCCCACTGAATAAACGGACCATTTCGATACCCCGATCTCCCCACCAGGATCCAATTAACAGTTCTTCGGTGATAGGTTCTTTTGTTTCACTTCCCGAAGGGGAGGCTTTTTTCTCGATCCATACGAGTTGTTCGAGTAAGGGAGAAAGATGGGAGAGTAATTCCTCAAAGGTGGCATATCGGCCAGAAACAGTGATCTTTTGACCATCGGAAAGTTTGATCCGTTCTAAAGTAAGAATCACTTTATTCCCCAGCTTTCCCACCGAACCGGTAATAATATACTGGGCAGAAAAGAGACTTTCTAACTGGGAACGATCCGAAGGGGAATCCAATGATTCCCCTTGAGTTTTTGGTACCTCTCCTGTTTCTCCTGGAAGCGCGAGAGTGAATTGCCCCTCCTGGATCACATAGGCGGCGATAAGTTTCTCCAGGGTTTTTGTTTCTTCCTGATATTCGGTGACCGCAGAAAAGGGAAGAATAACCATGATGGGCTTTGATGCATTTTCCTGCGCAAAAAGCATGAGGCCTCCCACTATCCATACAAAAAGAGGAAGTATTCGGCCTTTCATGTTAGCCCCCTTTGTGGCGGAATTCCCGCTCCATTTCTCGCTTTACGTCCCGTTCTCGGATATCTGCCCGCTTATCTACCGCTTTTTTCCCTTTACATACCCCTAATTCTACCTTAACTTTCCCATTTTTCAAGTAAAAAGAGAGCGGAATAAGGGTGTACCCCTTTTCTTCTACCCGTCGCTGGAGACGCTTTATCTCATCTCTGTGAAGGAGGAGCTTTTTTTTTCGATTGGGATCATGGTTGAACACCGAGGAATAGGGGTTTTCGGCGATCGTACAGTTCCGTAGCCATACCTCTCCATTTTCTATCTCAGCCCACGCGTCGGGAAAGGATATTTTCCCTTCCCGTACCGATTTTATTTCGCTTCCTACCAGAACAATCCCGCACTCATAGGTTTCGTCTATCGTGTAATCATGGCGGGCCTTCCGATTTATAGCGACTATTTTTACCCCTTCCTGCATTGCTTATTCCTTCTGTTTTTTCTGCTTTCCAGCATTTCCATATTAACGGGAGGGCTCATTTCCCCGGGGTACGGCGATAACCGGCCGGAATCCCACAAAAAAGCTGGACGTCCGAGGGGGAAGGGACCCTCTCGTTTCTATCTGGACAGTACCTGTCTTGTTTACCCACGATCCTCCTCGTACGGGCCGTTCGGGAGATCCCAGGAGGTACAGGGCCTTCTCAGAAACCGAAAGATATTCATGGGGGACAAAGGGATTACCACACCATTCCCACAGGCCCCCTTCCATGTTTTGGAGGGTCTTGTATATCCTGTTCCATCGGGCTGCATATTCCCATTCTTCTTCTGTGGGAAGCCGTACCACGAGGGGAGATCCTCCTCTTTCCCGAAGGGATGAGGGAAGTTTCGTGGTTAACCAACTGCAGAAGGCCTCTGCCCCATACCAGGAAATCCCTGGGGCTACTCCCTCGGGGTATCCCGAAAATTCCGGTGACTCAAGGTATGCTTCCCCAACCAGGCCTTGTTGTATAAGGGTTTCCCGCTGTCCTACTGCCCAGCGGGGATTTTCTTTTATAAACTGCTCCCACCTTTCTCGGGAGATTTCCTTTTCCGCAATCCAGAACTCCTGTAAAGATGACCGATAGGGGAAGGTGCTCGTAAAGATAGCTTCTCCCGCCGGTATAAGGAAAAAGCGAATCCCTTCTATGGTAAGCGTTCTTGTGGAAGAAGAAAAAGAAAGGGCCCCTTTTTTTTCTGCAAGTTCGGTGCCTTTTTCGCTTACCCTCCGGTACCAGGAAGAATCCAGCACGAATGGGGCCGTTTCTTTCGGCAGTACCGACGCAAGCCATATGGCTGTTTCGGGGTGCCCGTCCAGAAACGTGAGAATCTGGCGGATTGCCGCGATGGCTGAAAGAGGGGAAGGCGCAAGCCCCCCCGTACTGAGCAGGGCCGATGCTCGACCCAGATCCCGTAGCGATACGCCGTTGGTTACAAAGGGCACACAGGCTTCAAGGATCGAGAGGGAAGATACAAAAGAAGGACCATCCTTTTCGAGGGTCCCCCTGCGATACGCCGCTTCCGAAAGCACCATGGGAATTTGATACGTAGCGGTTGGTTCGCCGGTAAAGGTCCACTCCGTAAACCGTTGGGCGGCCTCAAGCATGATGTCGTTCTGGTTACCCTTCGTAAGGGTATAGTGTTTATCTCGATAATCAGGAAAAAGAAGGGTAGCGAATTTTCGTCCCTTTATGGTGATGCTGTCTTCCTGGGAGGAAAAACCGGGTGAAACCAGGGTAAGGGTGTGGGTTCCGTCTTTTACCCAGATAGTACAGGGAGTGGTTCCCTGATATACCCCATCGATACGAACCGCTATTCCCCAGGGCTCTGAAGAAAGGCGAAGATAGGCTCCGGGATGACGAAACCCCGGATACACAAGAAGAAAAAAGAGAACTACCAGTAATCCCAGGCCATATACTGCAGGAATATACTGTTTGGGGGGAATCCCCAGGATAGGTTTTAAATGAACTTCATCTTCTGGTAAAACGATGAGGGGCTTTTTAAGTTTATTCAACATGGATGAATTATAGAAAGGCCTCAAGACCTTGTCAACGTTTCCTATTCATGGTAGTTTTTTGATATGCAAGAAAAAAAATCCTTTTCAGAACGGCTTTTGCTTTTTACCGAGATGGTGTTGACCCGGCGGCGGGCAAAGCGGCGTATCCAGAAAGAGATTCAGCGAGCCAAGAATCCCATTGTGGATTGGATCGAAGCCTTTCTCTGGGCTGCGGGGGTGGTCCTTCTCTTAAATCAATATTTATTTCAGGCCTATCAGATTCCGTCGGGATCTATGATTGATACCCTCCTTATTGGGGATCGTATATTTGTCAATAAATTGATTTATGGCCCAGAGCTTTTGCCGGGCTTTGTGAAATTACCCAGTCCTATCAAACCGCAGCGAAACGAGGTTATCATATTCGAAAATCCTTCGTATATTTCCCGGGGACCGGTTTTTGATGTGGTACAGCGGGTTCTGTACATGCTTACTTTTTCGCTCGTGGATATTGACCGGGATGAACAGGGAAATCCGAAGCCCCACTTCTTGATAAAACGGGCCGTAGGTATGGCCGGCGATACCCTTCGGATGGAAGGGGGGGAAATGAAAATCCTTTTTCCTGGAGAAACCCAGTGGATTGAAGAGCGGCAGTATATTAAACAAAACGGCATGGAGCACCCTATCAATCGACTCATGGATGTGACCGCCTATCCAGCCCTCTATGCGGCGGGCTATGCAATGGCCTATTCGGATCTTGGTCTGGGAGTCCCTACTTCCCTTGTTCAAAAGATGCAGGCCCTGAGAAGTCTCCAGTATGTGGATTATCTTGCCCGTGAACAGGCCCGGCTTGAGGTGCTCCGGAGCGCCTTCCCTCAGGATCAAAGATATGGGGCCCTTGCTAATCAGTATACTATGGGCTGGTATGTGCCGGAGGGGCGGATTTTCCCGATGGGAGATAATCGGGATAATTCCCGGGATGCCCGATATTTTGGGCCCGTGCGTTTACAAAAGGTTCTCGGGAAAGGGGCCTTTAAATACTGGCCCCTCTCGCGGATTGGAATTATTCGATAAAGGTGTAGTATGGGCATTCTGTATAAAAAATGGCAGCAATATTCCTATGTGGCCCGGAAAAATCAGCGCCGACGTTTCATAACGGTGGTGGTGGTCCTCCTGTCATTTTTTATTTTTTACCTGGTGCTCCATTCCTTTGTTGTTTTTTCAGTGGAAGTAGGTTCTGCTTCGATGATGCCGGCCCTGGAAAAGGGGGATCGGTGCCTGGTGCTTCCCATTGCCCTGTTTCCGAAAGAGGTGGATCATTCGTGGTTCCCTATTCATCGGGGGGACCTGGTGGTGTTGGAAAAACAGTGGGGACAAAAGAACCCCTCCTGGTTCATCAAGCTCTATGGGGACCTGGTGAGTTTTTTTACAGCCCAGCGGATAGATCCTTTAGCTTCCTATCGGAGTAGAATGATAAAACGGGTTATAGCCCTCCCCGGCGATAAAATAGTAATGGAGGACTACCTCTTTAAAGTTCAACCGGCGGGAAAAACCTACAGTCTTACCGAATTTGAACTCTCCCAGGATTCCTATACCCTTACGCTTCCTGAAAAGAATCCCCTATGGGACAGGAGTCTTCCATATTCCGGAAACATGGAAGAACTCACGGTCCCGGCGGGGACAATTTTCGTTGCCTCCGACGATAGATCCTCCATTCAGGATTCCCGAAGCTGGGGGACCATTCCAATCACGGCGATATCGGGGCGGCTCGTTTTTCGGTATTGGCCTATTGCTCGTTTTGGCCTGTTACCGTGAGTACTGCTAATTCCTAACCATTATGGAAGCCTCTGTATACCTCCATATCCCCTTTTGCACCCAAAAATGCGATTACTGTGATTTTTATTCGGTGCCGCTGGCTTATTGGGGAACATATGAGGGATTTTGCAGGACCCTCCTTAAGGAACTCCGCCAAAATATAGAGGAATTTTCAATAGATCGGGTTCCTACCCTGTATATTGGGGGAGGGACACCCTCCCTATTGGGGGCCCGGCAGCTAGAAACGCTCCTCGTGTCGCTGCAGCACCTGTTACCTACCTGGCCGGAAGAATGTACGTTAGAGGCCAACCCCGAGTCTCTTGACGCATCGATTCTCCAGGTTTGCAAGGATTCTGGCATTACCCGATTAAGCCTCGGCATCCAGACCCTTACCGATCAAAGCCGGCAGGCGGTGCATCGGCTAGGTTCTGCCTATCAATGTCTTTCCTCTTTGGAACAGGCCCTGTACTTTTATCCAGAGGGGCTTTCGATAGATCTCATGACGGGGCTGCCTTTCCAGACCGTGGACACCCTTGTTTCAGACTTGGAAACCCTCGCTCCCTATCCTATCGCTCATGTTTCCCTGTATGCCCTGACGGTAGAAGAGGGGACTCCGCTGGCTCAACGTCTTGCCGCGAGGGAACAGATGCTTCCCGGTGCAGAGTATCAGGAAGAACTCTGGCTTGCAGGACGGGATTGGCTTGTTTCCCATGGCTTTGATCAGTATGAGGTTTCCAACTTTGCCCGATCCGGTGCTATCTGCAAACACAACATGCGGTACTGGCAGATGCAAAGCTGGATTGGCTGTGGCCCTTCGGCGTCTACTACGATGATTGACGAAAAAAGGGGAAGAGCCCTTCGTCGCACCGTGGCAGAGGATGTGGCTGGGTATTGTGCCAGGGGACCCCGGTATCGGGAAGAACCCATTGATCGGGAGACATTGCAGAAAGAATGCCTTATGATGGGCTTTAGAACCATCCAGGGACCGGACCCGAAGCTTTTTGAGCAACGTTTCGGGCTTTCTGTTGAAGCGGCTATCCCCCGGACCCTTGAAATTTGGCGACGCCGGGGCTTGTGCGAAAAGCATCGGCCGGCTCTTACCCCTCAAGGACTCAGGTATGCAAATACTTTTATTGTGGAATGTTTTCAGGAACTGGAAAAAGGAAGGTAGCCTATGGCCGCGTTCCTGCGGAACTCGTAAAAGGGCCCTCTTTATCAGAGGGGCCTCGTCGTTCCAGCCGTTGACCAGCCGTTAAAAGGACTGCCGCCGTTCCAGGGGCACCCCTTAAAAGGCTCCTTTTTGCTGCAGGAAAGGTCAGGGGCGCCCGTTAAAGGGCCCCCCAGGATTGGGGGGCCCTTTTTTTATGGGAAGGGCCAGGGGCTCTTTTTTAAGAAACCAGGTAGGAAGAGAGCCGCCGATAGGTTTGATTCACCCGGTCTTTTTTAAGCAGGTCCACTTCTTCCGAAAGTTCATCGATAAGGGACTCGAGGCTTGCAATGCTTTCGTTGATAGCCGTATGGAAGCCCCGGGAACAACGGAACCAATAGGTTCCCTGGCCGTCCGTAAACAGACTGATGAAGCCCAGATCAGTCTTTCCCGGTTTCCAGAGAGCCGTGGTCCCCGCCAGGGGAACAACCTCGAGGAGGGCGTCAAGGTCGGTGGCCAGCGAGTAATTTCGTTTTCGGGGCCACTCGCGATGTAACGCCTCTTCGAGATCCAGGTGGGGGAGCAGGGAAAGAATAAAAGAAAGTTTTTCTCCCGCCAGAATGGTGTACCGTTCTTGGTAGCGCACCAGCCCCCGCAAATCCCGGTAGAGGGCCGCGGTTTCAAGGTTAAGCTCTGAAAGATGGGGTGCCAGCCGTTCCCAGGTAAGAATAACGGTTTTAGCTCCCTTGATTTTTTCAATCTCAAAAATTTCTCCCAGAATTTTGATCCGATTGGTGAAGTCCCGTTCTTCTTTAGCCTTCTTCTTCGTCGCTGCGGCGGTTTTACGAACCAGCTTGTCGTACAGTTCAGGGCTGATGCGATGGAGGGCCGCCGGCGAAAGGGGTGACACCGACATGGCGTAGGTACGGGTGGTGCGAACGATTTCTCCTGCCACAATATACTGGGGATCCTGGCGGAACATCACCGAACCGGGATGAATCGAGATTCGATCCGCCGTAAGACTCCGGTAACTTTCCCGGCCTTCCCGGACACAGACAAATTGAATCAGTCCCCGGCCTACCGCGCAGAGGTAATCTTCCACCGGCCCGCCCGATAAAATCGGTATCCCCATATCAGATACAATGAGCTCCAGTTGTTCCTTTACGTTTACGATTTCTACCATGGTTTTTTCGTCCAGGTAGTTCTTGTCGCAGAATTTAGCCTTGTTTTTTGCTTCCTTAAAGGCCCGGAACAATTTAAGATAAGAGACAAAATCTCCGGCGGGGTCCCGGAAACTATGGTGGGCCCGCCGAGCATCCATCTCTTCTCCCGGGGGGAGCACATAGGGACTCTGGGTGGTCAGAAAGGCCGCCGCAATGAGGGTTTCTTCCAGCACCTGGGGATACTGGCGGATTGCTTCCACAATCATCCGGGAATGGCGAGGGGGCAGGGGAAACTGGGCCATCATCTTGCCGATATCGGAAAGGCTGTTATCGGGGGCAAGAGCATCCAGAAGGTTTAAGGTTTCGATGGCCCCAAGGAGTCCTTCCCGATTGGGGGGAGATATAAAATCGAATTCCTCAAAATTAGTAATCCCCAATTCGGCCATGCGGAGCACTACTTCAGATAGGTCGGTCCGGTATATTTCTTCCGTGGTAAAAAGGGGCCGGTTATCGTAATCCTTGCGGGTATAGAGCCGGTAACAGGTTCCCGGTTGGGTCCGACCTGCCCGACCTTTTCGCTGGTTACAGGATGCTTTTGATATGGGAACTTCGATAAGGCTCGATGTAAAAGTCCGGGGATTGTAGTAATTCAGCTTTGCGAGCCCCGAATCGATGACGGTGGTAATGCCATCGATGGTCACCGAGGTTTCTGCAATATTCGTAGCCACGACCACCTTGGTTTTCCCCCAGGGTGCTTTATCAAAGACCCGTTCCTGTTCATCCTTGCCCAGACGTCCATACAGCGGAAGCACGTGGAGGGCCCGCCCTACGGGGCTTGTTTCAAGCCGTTCGATACAGTCCTTAATGGCCTTTTCGCCAGGAAGGAACACCAGAATATCCCCTTCCCGTCGTTCGCTGACTATCCGATCCACAATGTGGACGATCTTCTCGAGGAGGGCCGCTTCGGCGGCGTCGCTGGCGGTGGTGGTGGTTCCTCCCGGTGGCGGATCATACACTACCGTGACGGGGTAGGTCATGGCATCGATTTTTACGATAGGACATTCCCCAAAGTATTCGGAGAATACCTGGGCATTGATGGTGGCAGAGGATATGATCACCTTGAATTCGGGCCGAACCTCCAGAACCCGCTTAAGGAGCCCCAAAATAAAATCAATATTAAGGCTCCGCTCGTGGGCCTCGTCTACAATAAGCACCCCATATTTAGAAAGATAGGGATCAAGCTTCATTTCCTGGAGCAGAATCCCATCGGTCATGATTTTTATTACCGTCTCTGGGCTTGTTTTATCTTCAAACCGCATCTTATAGCCCACAAGGCCAGGGATCTTCGTTCCCATCTGGCGGGCAATGAATTCGCTAACCGATACGGCGGCAATACGCCGGGGCTGGGTAACCCCGATAATGCCATATTTCCCGTACCCCGCCTCGTACAGGATAACCGGCATCTGGGTAGTCTTTCCGGAACCGGTGGGGCTTTCTACAACGATAACCTGATTGGTAGCAAGGCCTTCAAGAATTCGATCTTTGTGTTGATAGACCGGAAGTTCTGTATATATCATACTGTAGATAGTATACTATTTTAAAAGGCTGCGCAAAGGAGGTGAAAATTATGAAAATGTGTCGGTGTGGGAGGGGGAGAAATTTCGGCCCCCTGGGCATAGGCCTCGCACTTTTCTTTCTGGTGGGTTCTCTTACGGCTCAGGAATTTAAACGGGATCTCTTTCTGGCCAAAACCCGAATGAATGGGGAAGACGTGAAACAACTCCAGAATAAGTTGCTTACCCTGGGTTTTAAAGAAGTGGACAGCGCCGATGGCTGGTTTGGACCGAATACCGATAAGGCTGTCCGGGCGTACCAGGAATTTGTTGGCTGTGTTCCCGATGGAAGGGTTACCAAAAAGGTATGGGCCATCCTTTTTTCAAAGGATCCCCGAGCGAAGGATATTGAAGGGGCTATAGGGGCCGCCCGGCGTATTACCCTGGAAGGCCTTGCCCGGGAAGAACGATCCTTAGAGGATGTCTCCACCGAAGGGGGCACATTGGTCCGCTATACCAGAAATTCCCGTCCTGTCTATACGGAGGTGGAAATTTTGGGGGAAATGGGCAAGGTAATGTATAAAATATACCAGGTTCCTTCAGGGCAGGTTATTGTGGAGGATCGCTATGCCTACCCTGAACCTTTTGCGGCGGACCGGGCACAACGGTCGGTGCAAACCCATTATCTGATGAAAAACCTGTCTCTTACTCTTACGGAAGGAACCATGGTTCCCTTTGATATGGCCTCCTCGGGGATCGACCCGCAGTGGCTGCAATAGGGGCTATTCTATTCCCCCTATTTCTATGGTAAGCGGTTCGAAGCGGACAGACGTGGGATCCTCAAGCCCCTTGTACATATTTATGATGAAAAAGGGATACCGATCCCCTTGCGAAAGATAGGCGTTATCCCGGGAAAGGACAATGATTTCCTTGCCCCGGAGTTCGCTAGCCCCCTTGCCGTAGAGGGGGGTAATCCGTAAAAAGTGGATTCTTTTTTCTCCTCGATTCGTAATAGTGATGGTGCTTTTAACGTAGTGGGTATCTTTAAACGAATGGATCTGCTGGGACCGAAGGGTAATCTCAAGGGCTGTCCCCTCGGGCGGGGATGCTATCCAGCGAATGGGTACGGCGGTCCCCACCGAGGCCTGGCTCCGGGGGGCCCCATCGATTTTTTCTAGTTCCAGGGTTACCTGGGCAATAGGGGGTGGGGATTGTTTTTCGTAGACTAATAGATTGATGGGTAGTACATCCCCTGGTTCAAGGGGCGCATTGGGAGGACTTAACACCTTTTTTGACCCCTTAAAAAGGAGATTCCCTTTGGTGTCATACCAGGAGTGGGTGAGGGTGATTTCATATATTTCTTTTTGATGAGCCTGCAGGGTTCCCTTGATATTCAGTGAAAAGGCCGGTTCCGTGCTCCCATACCGATACAGGGTGCTTGATTGGAGATGAAAACTGAGGCCCTGGTCTTCCGAGAAAAGAACTCGGAGGGGAATCGTTTGTTCAGGATTCGGTTGAACGATGGGTGGGGTCCCTTGGTTTGTTGAAACGGGACCTTCCGCCGGTATCTGTAGGGCCGCAGACGGGGGAGTTACAGATTTGATATTTTGCAGAACAATGAAGGTCACCGTGAGGGCTACACCTATAACTCCTAGAAATGTTCCAATCCGTATAGCCTTCCGAAAACTCCCCTGGATATACCGCATCTGTTCATACACGGTGGAGTAGCTTGGTTGGAGTTCGGTGGCCTTTTTATACCAGAAAAGGGCCTTTCGGTAGGATAGAAAGGGGAAGAAACTCCTTTCTCCCTGGGTTTTGTAAATGGTTCCCAGTAAAGCGCAGATTTCCGCATCCCAGGGGAGAATGTCGTGGGCTTCCTGGGCACAGGTCAGGGCTTCTCTGTAAAATCCGGAGCGTAACAGTTCCTGGGCCCTGATGTGGCAGGATGCGGCATACTGATATATCTCTTGTAAGTCCTGTCTTGTAATTCCTAATTCCCGGGCAACCGCTTCAAAGTCCTCTTTTTTTACCTCATCCTTTCCCTTTATCCGGTGAATCTGGGCGATGTACTTTTGAAGCTGTTCATTATCCATGGAGACCTTCCTCGGTTTAAAAAGGGGTATACCTTAATGCTACCATAGGGCTCTGGAATTACAAGGTGCTACATTCAAAAATTACAGGAAAGCTTTAAAAAAAGGTCCGCTAGGCAGTATACTATTCTGTGCATGGGTTATTCATTAAAAAGGAGGTGAATCGGATATGAATGTTCAACAGTTACTTGGGGCCTTTCTTGTTATTATTGCCGTTTTGATAGGGATTCTTACCTATCAAGGATCTCAGATAGAAGCCTTCCATACGAAGGGCCAACCGGTGACGGCAAAGATACTCCAGAAGTATACCCTGGAACGTTCAAAACTCTGGGGAAATCCAGCGGTGTCTCGCTATTCCCGCATGTTACAGCGAGAGTATTATTTTGATGTAACTCTGAATACCGCTCTACCACCATCGGATAAAGCCTTCCAATTTGTCAGTGCCCCTCTTGTGGTAAGCCCTGAATTGGGATCTACCCTCACTAAGGACTCCACCATCGAGGTTTTGTATCTTGCGGAGAATCCTACGGAAACGGTGATAGCTCGGGAAGATTTTTTAGCAGGTCGCCATAGCCTGGATGGGACAACAAAGAAACGGTATGCCGAAGAGGCCAAGGTCAGCCGGGCCCAGGTACGAAAAATCCTGGAAAATGGAAAGGTGGAAATTTATTTTTCCGCTTCCAATGTTTCGGCCGCTATTTCCCCGGTTAAACTACCCATGCCGGTCGATGGGTCTATGTATAAAGCGTACGAAGTAGGAGATACCATCGATGTGGTGTACCTTCCAGGTAATGAGGACCGGGCTATCTCCGGAGAAATGCTGAAAAGCCTTATATATCTACCTACCTGGCTTGGAGTGCTGGCGACGGTAGTGGTGGCATGCCTCGGGGTATGGCTCCTCTTTCTCAAAAAATAGTAAGTTCCTTGAAGGCTATGGTAATTTAACAGACATGGTACCCCCTGGAATTAAGCAGCCCATTGAGCAAGTTCAGCTTTGTACTGAACCAGCAGATTGTCAAGTATCAGTGGTGGGAATACGAGTACGTCTGCGGGTACAGCAGGATAGGTCTCACGCATGAGGTGAAGAGGAGTCCCGCCTTTGTACGTGTTTACCCGTTTCTCATTAAACCAGCGTTGATAGGCCGCGGCTTTACTGAGAAACTCGTGGAGCGAGGAAAACGTTTCTGCGGCATACAGTTCTTCCTCAATCCAGCGATGAGAACTCTCCACATCGCTCTGAAACGTTTGGACTTTACCCGAAAAAGTAGACAGCATATTAAGCGCTTTTGTTACCTACCTCCATCGGGGGAACATACCCCAGATGAGAGTGTAGCCTAATACGGTTATAATAGCTCTCCACGTATTCGAATACAAGGAGGTGCACCTCCTTCATGGACCTACCTCCATCTAGGCCCGCAACCTCCCTTTTCAAGGTTTTAAAAAAGCTCTCACTAACTGCATTATCCCAGCAGTTTCCTTTGCGACTCATACTGAACTCTATGGTTGGAAGGACCCGCTTAGCCGTATCCTGGAAATCATGGCTACAGTATTGGACCCCGCGGTCGGAATGAAATATCAGAGATCCCTGCGGATGCCGCTGCATAATGGCCATCATGAAGGCTTGTACGACAAGGGTGCTGGTCATATCAGGCCGAATCGAATACCCCACCACTTTACGGTCATAGAGGTCTATGATTACACAGAGATACATCCACCCCGTTGTGCTCGGAATGTAGGTTATGTCACTAACCCAATAGGCGTTAGGAACTGCTACATTGAACTTCCGATTAAGTAGATTGGGGGCTACTGGTAAGGTATGCCGGGAGTTAGTAGTTCGCACGAATTTCTTCTTGGGCCTACAATTAAGCTTATTGCAACGCATAATGCGGGCCACTCGGTTGTGTCCTACATGAAATCCCTGTCGTTGTAATTCCCGGTGCATCCGCGGTACGCCATAACGGCCCTTATGGAGCTTTTGGATAGAGCGGATTTTCTCAAGAAGCAGACTGTCTTCTTGTGCTCTCTTGGATGCCGTCTTATGCGTCCATTTATAGTACCCTGATCGACTTACCCCTAACACCCTTGCCATCTTCTCCACGGGCCATCCGCCTTTATCTAGGCCATTGGTATTCATAAAGCAATAGATCATCTTTTGGGGCCCTGTAGGGAAAAGATGGCTACTGCTTTTTTTAGTATTTCGTTGGCCTCCCGCAGTTCAGCGTTCTCCTTTTGTAATCGCGCCATCTCAGCATCCCGGGGTACGCCATGACCGCTGAAAGCTCGTTTCCCAGAACCTTCCCCCCTGGCCTCTCGTTGCCACCTATTAAGAAGGCTCGGCAATATCCCCAGTTCCCTGGCTACTTCTGCACCGCTCCTACCCGAGGACTCAAGAAGGGCTAATGCATCCCTTTTGAACTCCTCCTGGTATACCCTCCGTTCGTTTCCCATACAGTACTCCTTACTCAAATCTAAGAAAGTCTTAACTTCATGTCCACTTTTCTAGGGTAGGTCCAGTTTTTGCTCCGGGAGGAATACGATGATGGGTGGCGTGCCAACACCGCTCCACCACCTTCGTGAAGATCGTCACCTTAGTGCTGTTCCAGGGGGCGGTAAACTCGGTCCCGTTGTCTGTTTGTACTACCGAGCCTTCTAGACGAATGCCATAGCCTTGAAAATGTCGATACAGCGCCAGGAGAAAGAGTGCCGCATTGGTTACACTCTTTTCTCGCCCATAGGCAATAAATATCGCTCCCGTACGTACGCAGCGGGCAGTAAACTGGTACCGTGGTAGCTGGTGCCGTCGATATTCCTCGTACAGTTCAGGAATATCATCCAGGTACTTTATGTCTATCTGCAGTTTCTCAAAGGCCTTGAGTCGCCGTTTTACCTCCCGCAGATCCCGTTTCTTTTCCGCCACCTTCCGTTGCGGCCGCCACAGTCCCTCTTCCCGCAGCAACTTGAGTACCGTAGGAACACTCACCGGAAGGGCAAGGTCCCGTCGCAGCCGCGATGCGCTCTTCCGTTTACCTGTTTCTTGCAACCTTCGAACCTCCTGGTACAGTTTAAACCGGATCCAGGGCTTCGTAGCATCCGGGCTCGTATGGGGTCGCCGACTCAGTTCTACAAGTCCCGACTTCTTATCTGCTTCGTATCGCCGCACCCACTTTCTCACCGTCTTCACCGTCGTCCCATACTCTCGAGCGGTGGGCTTAATACCATACTTTAAAGCGGCTTCTACAAGCTCAAGCCTTGCTGCATACCGGTCTTTACTTATCTGGATAAACTCGTAATACTTCTTCTCGTACATTGGTACCCTCCTGTTTAAGAGTGTTTTGTTTACCCTATTCTATCCCTATCCGTTGGATCGGGGTAGGCCCAGGGGGGTACCATGTCTGTTTAAAGAACAGTTCCTTGAAGGCTACCTCTTTCATTTTTTGCAGTATATGCTATTCTATATGGTACTGGAGGAAACAGTTAATGGCGAAAGCAACGAAACAGAAGTATGTCTATTTCTTTGGAGAAGGGAAGGCCGAAGGGGATGCGAAGATGAAGGACATCCTGGGTGGCAAGGGGGCAAACCTGGCGGAGATGACGAACCTGGGTATCCCCGTTCCACCGGGCTTTACCATTTCCACCGAAGTATGTGCGGCCTACTACGAAAACAACCGGCAATATCCTGCGGGGCTCGAAGAAGAAGTACTGGAGAATCTCAGAAAACTAGAAAAATTGATGGGAAAGAAACTAGGGGATGCGGAGGATCCCCTGTTGGTTTCGGTCCGTTCTGGGGCGGCCGTTTCCATGCCAGGGATGATGGACACCATTCTGAATCTGGGCATGAACGATAAGGCGGTGCTTGGCCTTGCAAAGAAAACCAACAATCCCCGTTTCGCCTGGGATGCCTATCGGCGCTTTATCCAGATGTATGGGGATATCGTGATGGGCATCCCCCACGACGAGTTTGAAGAAGCCCTGGCGGCTATGAAAAAGGCTAAGGGCGTGGAACTTGATACGGGACTCGATGCTCAGGACCTGGAACGGTTGGTTGGTGAATACAAGAAAATTTATAAAAAACATACCAAAAAGGACTTTCCTCAGGATCCCATGGACCAGCTCTGGGGAGCCATCAATGCGGTGTTTGGTTCCTGGATGAACGAGCGGGCTATCAAATACCGGGAACTGAACAATATTAAAGGGCTTAAGGGAACGGCGGTAAACGTCCAGTCCATGGTGTTTGGAAATTTCGGTGATGATTCAGGTACGGGGGTCTGCTTTAGCCGCGATCCTTCCACGGGCAAGAATGAGTTCTATGGTGAATTCTTGATGAACGCTCAGGGCGAGGATGTGGTGGCCGGCATCAGGACCCCTGAAAAAATTGCTACCCTGGCAAAACGAAACAAACAGGTCTACGAACAGCTTGTGGCCATTAAGGATCGCCTCGAAAAGCATTTCCGGGATATGCAGGACATGGAGTTTACGGTCCAGCAGGGGGTGCTCTACATTCTCCAGACCCGGAACGGGAAGCGGACTGGCCAGGCGGCGGTTAAGATTGCCTACGACATGGTTCAGGAAGGGCTTATCGATAAAAACACCGCCATCTTGCGGGTAACCCCCGAACATCTGGACCAGCTTCTGCACCCCATGATTGATCCCAAGGCCCTGAAGGGAGTTAAACCCTTAACCAAGGGCTTAAATGCTTCTCCGGGTGCCGCCTGTGGTCGGATCGTGTTTACCGCCAAGGATGCGGAACTCTGGGCAGAAAAGGGAGAAAAGGTTCTCCTGGTACGTAAAGAGACCAGCCCCGAAGATATCGGAGGCATGGTGGTCTCTGAAGGAATCCTCACCAGTACCGGAGGGATGACAAGCCATGCGGCGGTCGTGGCCCGCGGAATGGGAACCCCCTGTGTGGCCGGCGCCAAGGGTGTTTCGGTACAGGGGAAAAAGGTGGTTATCGGCGAAAAAACCTTTAAAGAAGGGGATTGGATTACCATCGATGGTTCCACGGGAGATGTCTACGATGGCCAGCTTCCCCTTATGACCCCGAAATTCTCCAAAGAAATCGAGACCTTCCTTTCCTGGTGCGACGAAGTGTGCGCTGCTTCGGTCCGGGGAACTATCAAAGGCTTTACGGTGCGGACCAATGCGGACCTTCCCGAAGATGCCAAGCGGGCCTTTGATTTTGGTGCCCAGGGAGTGGGGTTGTGCCGAACCGAACACATGTTCTTTGATAAGGAAAAGCTTATCCACTTCCGGGCGATGATCGTGGCAGACAGCGAAGAAGAACGCAAAGAGGCCCTCAAAAAGATTCTCCCCCTTCAGAAGAAGGATTTCTTTGGCATCTTTAAAGCCATGGAAGGTCGACCGGTTACCATCCGTCTTTTGGATCCGCCCCTCCATGAATTTGTTCCCAAAACAAAGGAAGAGGTGGCGGAACTGGCGGAACAATTGGGCGTAAAACCCAAGGACCTGCAGCCTAAAATAGATCGACTCCACGAGGCAAACCCCATGTTGGGACACCGGGGGTGTCGACTCGCGGTAACCTATCCCGAAATCTATGACATGCAGGTGGAGGCCATTGCCCTGGCGGCGGTGGATTGTGTGAAGAAAAACATCCCCGTAAACCCGGAAATCATGATTCCCATCGTCTGTGATGAACAGGAATTGGCCCTGCTGCGGCCCCGGGCGGAGGCGATCATTAAGAAGGTCCTCGAAAAAGCCAAGGTGCAGGTGGAATTTAAGATCGGTACCATGATCGAAGTTCCCCGGGCTGCCCTATTGGCCGATAAAATTGCCGCATACGCGGATTTCTTTAGTTTCGGTACCAATGACCTGACGCAAATGACCTTTGCCTTTAGCCGGGACGATGCGGCGTCGTTCCTGCCGGCCTATGAGAAACTGGGACTCCTGGAGGTGGATCCCTTTAAGTCGGTGGACGAAGAAGGGGTGGGACTCCTCATGGATATGGCCACGACGAAGGGACGAAGCACTAAACCGGACCTGAAGGTGGGCATCTGTGGGGAACAGGGAGGAGATCCCGCCACCATCGATTTCTGTTATCGGACAGGATTGAACTATGTTTCCTGTTCTCCCTTCCGCGTTCCGATTGCTCGACTTGCCGCGGCCCAGGCGGTGATTCGGAACAGTAAGAAATAGCACATTGCCACAACAGCAGAAAGGAATGGATTCCTGTCTGCGGTACTTGAAGTGAGTAAGGGGGGCCGGGTGTTTACCACGGTCCCCCTTTTTTTTATACTACCCCTATGAAACGAAGCGTATTAGTTTTAGGCAGCCTTTTTGCGGTTGCGGGTTTTCTCTTTTCCCAGGAGCGGATAACCCTCTATGGTATCAAGGGTCCCTCGGGGATTGGCATGATTCGACTTTTTGAATCTCCCCCTCAGGTGGCGGGATGGCAAATTTCACTAGAAGCCCTGGCCCAGGCAGACCTCATGGCGGCGAAATTTGCCAGTGGGGAAGCAAAACTGGGAATCCTTCCCCCCAATGTGGCGGCGAAATTATACGCCGCTGGCCGGCCTATTCAGGTGCTCGCCGTCGTAGGGGAGGGGATGCTGAGCCTTATCACCGCCGATCCAGCTATCCGTGGCATTGGGGATCTGCGGGGCAAAACCGTGGAAGTGGCGGGGCAGGGGGCAACCCCCGATTTTGTATTCCGCCGTATCCTAAGTTATTATGGCTTAACTCCCGGTAAGGATGTGCAACTTGGGTATGCCCTGGCCTATCCAGAAATTGCCCAGTCCCTCAAGGCGGGAAAAATACAGACCGCCCTGCTTCCCGAACCCTTTGCCACCATGGCCTTAAGCGGAAGCCCCCACCTGCGGGTGGTGGGAAATATCCAGGATGAATGGAATCGGGCGACGGCGGCCGATGCTACCACCGGGGCCAGCGAAGAGGGGGGAGTGCAGAAGACCCCGGCCGCTGGAGGAAGCCAAAGCGGCGGTGTTTCCGCTGGAGCCCCTAGCTATCCGATGACGGTCTTTGTGGTGGACCGAACCTTTGCGGCCGCCAACCCGAGGGTAGTAAGGGCTATTGCCGAGGCCTATCGGGCATCGATTCAGTGGGTGGTGCAGAATCCGGTGGAAGCAGGAAGACTGGTACAAAAACATGAATTGGGGCTTACGGCCGCCGTCGCTACCGCGGCGATTCCCCGGTCGGCGTACGTGTTTATTCCTGCCCGGGAAGCCCGTCCTGCCCTGGAACGCCTCTTTGCGGCTTTTCTCGAATATGCCCCCCAATCAATTGGAGGGAAATTACCGGGAGATGATTTCTACGGCACCTTCTAGGAATAAGGGGCGGCGCTGGGTTCCTCTGTGGTATGGAGGAGGCATCCTTTTTATTGGGACCCTCTGGCTTTTTGCCGCCCGAATGACAAAAAGTTCGCTTATCCTGCCGGGGCCGGGGGAGACAGTAGGGGCCCTTATCTCCTTAGTCCAGCATCCCCGCTTTCTCCCTGCCCTGGGAGCTTCCCTGGGGCGGGTGGGACTGGCCTTACTCATCGTTTTTCCCCTATCCCTTATGGTGGGTATCCCGGCGGCCCTATCCAAACCCTTTGGGGCCTTTTTTAAGCCCCTCTTTACCCTGATTGGGGCAACACCGGTGCTTTCGATTATTTTGATTGCCTTTCTCTGGTTTGGACAGGAACGAACCCCCGTGTTTGCGGCGGTACTCATGGTGTTTCCGGTGCTCACTGCCAATGTGATTGCGGGCATTCAACAGCTCGATCAGGGCCTTAAAGAGGTGGTTCAGGTGTACCGCCTATCCCCTCTTCGTTCGTTCAGGGCCTTTATTTTCCCCAGTATTGTTCCCTACCTCTTGGGGGGCCTCCAGAGCGGCTTGTCCCTATGCTGGAAAGTGGTGGTAGCCTCAGAGGTGCTTCTCCAGCCCCGATATGGGCTTGGAACGGGCATGCAACAGGCAAAGGCCATGCTTGAAACGCCGGACCTCTTTGCCTGGACCGTGGTTACCGTTGCTCTTGCGGGCTTTATGGAAGCATGCCTCTATTGGATACGGCGCTATGAAACTCAGTATAGATAATTTGAATTTCTCTTATACCGAACAGCCCCTTTTTAAGGATTTTTCCCTCTTTCTGGATGATGATTCACGGATAGTGGCCCTCCTTGGACCCTCGGGCTGTGGAAAGACAACGCTCCTCCACCTTATCGCAGGTTTACTGGCCGGACAGATACCCCCTCCAGAATCCAGGTTTGTGGAAGCAGGAACGAGCAAAGAGGGGCCTTCTTTCCCCATGGGAGGGACTATCACCTTTGAATCAGGGCCTATCGCTACCGTGTCCTATGTGTTCCAGCAGGACCGGCTTTTCCCTTGGTATACGGTGTATGAGAATGTTATGCTGGTAGTACAGGACCTTTTGCCCCCCTCGGAAGCGGCCCAACGGACCCGGAGGATGCTTGAACTTGGAGAGCTATGGGAATATCGTCATCGCTATCCCCGCCATCTTTCCGGTGGTCAGCGGCAGCGGGTAGCCCTTGCCCGGGCCTTTGCGTACCCTGCTCCCTTAATCTTGATGGATGAGCCCTTTCAGAGCCTTGACATACCCCTGCGTATTCAACTGATGCGGTGCATTCAACTGCTTCAAAGGGAAGATCCCCGGCATATCATCATGGTTACCCACGATCCGCGGGAAGCCATATTCCTCTCGGACCGCATTATTGTCCTTACCGAACCGCCGGTCCAGGTGGCCCTGGATATCCCCAATGGTCTCAGCGCCGAAGAACGCTCCTATCAACATCCCGCTTCCGCTGAGTTAGAAGCCCGTTTGTACCAGGCCCTGTCGGAGTTGCCTCCTCGGTACGGCCCTTTTTAAAATCCCCGACATTCCATAGCCGCCGATCGTTCGGACCCTTCCTGGAAAAGCCGTTCCAGAATGATGGGTAAAATAACCAGAAGTTCCCCTATGCCTCGTTTACCTCCCCGGGCAACGTAGGCGGCCTCTGTTTCTTGCCAGAGTTCAAAGATTCGGGGAATAAAGGCAAGCACCATGGCCAGGGCGAGGGAAATCCACCTTCTTCGGCTGGGGAAAAAACGCCCTTCCATGGTTTCGAGCACCTGCCGCATTTCCCAGAGGGGCGTGGTAGTGTATACCATGGCGGCGCCAAGATAGGCGGTTAGCACCCCTATGACGAGGGGAAGCCCCTCAACCAGGGCTGGGTAGGAGATCTCCAGGGGGAAAGGCTGCGCATTATTGTCTTGCAACCGAAGGCTCTGAACAAAAAGAATGATCCCCAGGGTAAAAAAAAGTCCCCTGGTTCCTGCAAAAAGGTCCCGAAGCTTGAGCCGAGAGCCGCAGACCAACAGTAAGAGAACTGCATCGATACCACCGAGGAACAGCAAGTCCCGCCGCAGGGAAAGTACCGAAAGCACAAGGAGCCCCGCCAGTTTCCATCCTGCCTGTATCCTGTATAAAAATCCCCTGCCGGGGATAAACATAAAAGCGCTCCGAACATCCATAGTACCCCTCCCGATAGATCCGCCAGGAAGATCAGCCGAGCCAGGTACAGTCCGCGATAGTGCGGTAGGTATGCCGGGGATCCCGGATGCCCCAGCGGGGATCAATCTGATCCAGGACCTCTGCGGGCTTCCCGTCGGTTTGCACCTTTCCCTGATAGATCACCACGAGGCGTTCCGCATGGGCCAGTACCTTTTCCAACTCGTGGGTACAGATGATAAGGGTTTTTCCCTCCGAACGAAGGGCTACGATGGTTTCCAGCACCTGGACCACCCCCGGGTAATCGAGGTTGGCAAAGGGCTCATCCATGATGATAGTATGACACCCCATGGCAAGGATTCCCGCAATGGCAAGGCGCCGTTTTTCTCCCCCCGAAAGGTACCGTGGGGGGACATCCCTTTTCCCCAGGAGCCCCAGCTTTTCAAGGGCCTCCGTCACTCGACGTTCTTCGTCTTTTCCGGTATATCCCAGGTTTTTAGGTCCAAACCGCACATCTTCCCATACGGTTTCGCCCAGTATCTGGGCGTCCGCATCCTGAAACACAAAGCCCACTTCCTGGCGAAGCTGTTTTTGAATACGAGAAGAAGCTCCTTTACCCGAGAGGGGCTTCCCCTGGTAATAGACTGCCCCTTCGGTGGGCTCTAGAAGCCCCACGAGGTGTTTCATAAGGATAGTTTTCCCTGACCCATTTGCTCCGGCCAGCACTGTGCAGGTACCTTGAAAAATACTGAGGTTGATATCCGACAGAACCCGAAAGCCTCCCGGGAACACCTTCCCCAGGTGGCGAATCTCGAACAGAGGGGCTTCCATGAAACGCTCCGGTTTTACGCCGATTGGTAGAGATCTCCCACGGTGCTACGGACCCGAAGACTCACCAGGGCAGCCACTATTCCTTTAAGGATGTCTCCAATGATAAAGGGAAGAAAGCCGGTAGCAAAGGTTTTTGTCCAGTTCCCTTCATACACCATGTTAAGCCGTAAAAGCCCCGGGACATAAATCACAAGGATCGCAACCCCTGTGGCGATGGCGAGCCTCCACAGGGGTGTTTTTTTGCCCGCCTGAGGGGTTCCGGCGATTAATCCCCCAACGATGGCCGCAAGAAGATACCCAAGCAGATAGCCCCCGGTGGGGCCAAGAATGATAGCCATTCCCCCTTTAGCCCCCGCAAAAACAGGAGCCCCCAGGGCTCCTATGACAAGGTACAGGGCTACTGCTATCCCACCCCAGAGGGGGCCCAGAAGGAGCCCCGCCAGAATAGCAAACATGTTCTGCAGTACAATAGGAACCGGCGACATGGGAACGGGAATACTGATAAAGGTTCCTACCGCAATCAGGGCGGCGCAGAGGGCCGCCAGGGTGATGCCCACCAGTTTAGATCGTCCCGTGGATGCCGACGGCACTTTCGTTTCGTCCATAGAATCCTCCCTCTTGTTTTGTTTGTTTATAGTACCGCAGAAAGCGCAACAACAGATTTCTGCGGGAATGGAACCTTCCGGTAAGCTGATAGCAGGAAATTTCTTCTGGTCCTACGAAGGGTTCGTTCACATGGACCCCTACCCCCAGAGAAAACCACGTGATGTGATCAAGCTCGGCAAAAAATTCCCAGAAAAGGCCCGCCAGCTTTTTCCCCTGCACCATAAGATGATGGGGTGCTGGCACCGCTGGCTCAATCCCCATTTCATCGAAGATGGCCTTTTGGAGCGCCTCCGATGCTTCCTGTATAAGGTGATGATACAACGAAACCGGCAGCGCTGGCCATTCTAAAAGGGTACAAAAAAGACCTCCCGCTCCGGCGTGCCAGGACCCAGGATCCTGGGCCTTGCTCGCCGTTTGGGTTTCTGCCACGATGATGGCCGGGCCAGGAATCCTGCGGGCCGCCAGTTCCCGGGCCCGATTCATGGTACTGTCGGTCTCTTTATAATAGATGACCTCTTCTTCCAGTTCTTCGAATTCCCAGGGATAGAGAAAATCTTCCATTGCATATGAGGCTGCATGAAAGGGCTCCCCTTTGCTATTCGTCACAAGCCGATAGCCTTCTTTGCCGCAACTTTCGATAGCGTAGCCTGCTTCCCGCAAAGCTTCGGCGGCCTTCCATACCGCCACCCGGGAACAACCGGCCAGAGAAGCAATGGTCTCGCCGGATACCACCGATCCCCGGGCCTCTCGCAATAGTTTCAGAACCCAGGCTTTGGTGGAAAGCTTTGTTTTTATACCGGCAGCATAGGCCTGTGCGGATATACCTTCTGTATGATACGGGTGACCCATGACTGGATTTTCTGCCCCTTTGCTGTTAACCATCTTAATTTAATGGTTAACATAAAACACAAAAAATGTCCAGAGGAAGATGACTTTTTTAGCGATTTTTTATGGATGTAATACGGGGATCCTGTCTCTGGCAAAGACCTCACATGTATTCTTTATGCTTCTGTACCCTTTATTCGGTGGCTATACGCGTAATGGAGCAGTACAAAAAAAAGAATCACTATGCCGTACGCCGCAATCACCAGGGGAACCCGAAAAGCCTTTCCTATGGTAAGCGAAAGGGCGATACACAGCCCGCTTACGAATTGCAAGCCATACAAAATTCCATCCACCTGAAGGGCAGTACACCCCAGGGCCATGAGTTTGTGGTGGGTATGTTCCCGGTCGGGCTCATAAATACCCCGTTTATCCCGGACCCTTCGCCAGATAGCCGCAAAGGTATCCAGAATGGGAATCAAGGTGAGCCCCGCCGCATAGGGTGGAGAGATGGGAGAAATTCCCCATTGGACAGTATCCCAGATGGGAAGGAGGGCGATAAAAAAACCGAGGAACTGGCTCCCCGTATCCCCCATAAAGATTTTTGCCCGGGGGGCGGGAAAATTAAAACAGAGGAATCCCCCAATAGCCCCTATGAGGAGGAGCGAAAACTGCCAGGCCTGCACATTTTTCATCATCAGGTAAATGACGGCATACCATACTAGAATAATGACCGAGATGCCCCCCGCAAGGCCATCAACCCCATCGATAAGGTTAATGGCATTGATGATACCGATAATCCATATAAAGGTAAGAGGATAGGAAAGCCAGCCAAATTGAAAAACAAGCCCAATTTCAGGAAACGAAAGTCGCTGAAATCTATATCCTGCCAGCACCACCAACAGGGCGGCCATCGCCTGAACAAGGAATTTATACCTGGCCCGCAGGGGTTTAAAATCATCCCAGACGCCAAATATTAAAATAAGGAGCATCGCCGCAAGGACAAGAAAGAAAGAAAGATCCTGAGTCCTATCTTTCCAGAACCCACTTAAAAGAAGGATGCACACCATTCCTACATAGGCTGTTATAAATCCCACCCCTCCCAGCCGGGGAATCTGCCCTTCGTGGATCTTCCGTTCGTCGTGGTGATCGAACCACCCCTTTTTATGGGAAAGCCGCAGTATACACCAGACAAAACACCAAGAAAGCCCAAAGGTTGCCAGCGTAAGTATCACCATAAACCCCATCGGTTCCTCACCTTATATTTTTTGATTGAGTATATCGCAGAAAGAAGAGCCCCACAATATATTTATAAGAATTTACATGCTCATAACAAAGTACGTAGTCTTCTAGGACGTTTATGATCCTAGAAATGCAATGATGGCTAGCCACCAGTATCCTAAACAATAATGTTCAATATCTGAACGAAATTCATCGGGAACCATTGAAAAACCCGGAAGGTGATGGTACACTACAAAAGAAGATGTATAATCCTCTGAGCCTGTTTCGGCGGCCAGCGGGGTTTTTATATGAGGGGCAAAAACGCTCCTGGACGATCCAGGATGCTGCAGGGCCCTGAAAGGCCCTGGGGCTGGGTCTTGTCCTTTTCATTTCTCCTCTGGAGCCTAAGAGGTTTGGCTGTGTTTTTTTTCTCTAAAAAAAAGGTGTTTGTATGGTAGATCCGGTTTCCGTGGCAGAACGGATTAAAAAAGAAAATCAGCGGGAAGCTCAGGATCTTGCACAACGGCGTCAACATGCCCAGAATCTTGGAAAGTATATGGCCAGACAAATACTACAGCGATATCCTGAGGTACGCCGCGTATGGGGTTTTGGTTCTACCTATGAGACCTGGCGGTCCTATCGATCAACAAGCGATATTGATCTGGCCCTCGAGGGGGGCGATATTCTTGAAATATTCCGTATTACCGAGGGATGTGAAATACCGATAGATCTGGTTTCTCTCGAAGATTGTCCTCCCTCTATGGCCGCGGCAATTCGCTCCCATGGGGTTATTCTTGCAGAGGTTCCCTGTGATTAGTAGAACAAGTATTGAATTACTCATAAGTGAATTAGAAAATGACTTTGATTATATAACTCAAAATGTAAAGTTATATGAAAAGGCCCTTGCCAGGGTTCAGAGTTCTTTTTGGAACGATGAGCTTGATCTTATGGTTCTGGGTAGCTGCCTGCATGCTTTGTATAATGCCTTTGAAGCTTATTTTTTTCGAATTGCAAAATTTTTTGAAAATTCAATTGATAAGTCTATGTGGTATCGAGATTTGTTAGATCGAATGGCATTGGAGATAAGAGGGGTTCGTCCTGCGCTTATTTCTGATAGAGAATTGTTTGAAAAGATAGACGAATTGAGGAGGTTTAGGCACCTTTTCCGTAATTTATATAAAACAAAACTTCATCCTGAAAAGTTAAAAATAGTAAGTGATGCCGCTCAAAACATTGATGCGGTCTTTGCTGTCATGCATACCAACTTTGTAGGGTGGCTCAGAGCGCTTACCCAGGCATTAGAGTAGTGGTTTTAAATAATCATGATGCAAAGCGATAGGGGATCTGATACGCCGTCTCTGTTAAAAATTATCACCAAAGCATGGAATGCCTGCACCTGGGGAGATACTCGAGAAACACCGGAGACATGGCTTGCCATTGTGCAGGGTAATGATATACAGCAGAAAAAACGATTATTCAATAAATTATTCTTTGAATTAGTGGGGTATGATATTATTACCCAGCTCTTTGATAAAGATTTTATTAAATCCTGTCTTGAAACCATGAACAGACCCCTTCCTCGACCTCATCTTGAGAAACGCCGAAAGGTCTGGCGTTATTTGTTTTTAGATATTCGAGAACCAATCAAAGAATTAGATTGGGTTATACGATACGGTGATGGGACTGTTTAATTATCAGGGTATATACCAACTGCAAGACACTATTCTGGAGATAGTTTTTGCAGAACCTTCAGGATTGTATCTCACAGGGGGTACTGCACTCAGCCGCTTTTATTTACAACATCGCTATAGTGATGATCTCGATTTTTTTTACAGTGATCCGGCCCAGTTTCCTGATGTGTTTCGTACTATATATAGAACCCTGGTAAAGCGTTATCCTTCGTTGCAGATCCCTGTTGATGCTCGAGACTTTAAACGTGTAATCATCACGGAGGGGAGTTATTCGCTAAAATTAGATTTTGTTGCTGACAGAATCCCCCGTATTGGGATACCCGTGTATTCGGGCCCTATAAGAATCGATACGGTGCGTAATATATTAAGCAACAAGATATGCGCCTTATTAAATAGGGATGAGCCCAAAGATGTGGCTGATATACTATGGATTGCGATGAAACGCCAGTTCAACTGGTCCGATATTATAGCCGATGCCCAAAAAAAAGATATTTTCTTACTTGAAGATATACTCCTAAGGTTAAAAACCTTTCCGATTACCTTGTTAGAAACGGTGCCATTTATTATAGAAAAACCTCTCGCCGTATACAAGGATGCCCTGGAATGTGTATATACTGATATAGCTTTGCAAACAGATAATTCATTGGGTAAGACAGTCAATGCGGCTATATTAGAATAAAGAAGACCATGATAGATATCGAAACGGTAAAGGCGCTTATCGTCGAGCGGCTTAAGCCGCTTAATCCCTATAAGGTTATCCTCTTTGGCAGTTATGCCTACGGCACTCCCAACGAAGAAAGCGATATCGATCTGTACGTTGTTACCAATGATGATTTTATTCCCCAGAATTGGAAACAAAAAAGCGAGATTTATCTAAAATACTCCCAGGCTATACGGGATTTGCAAAAGATTATTGCTGTTGATCTGATAGTACATACCAAAAAGATGTATGAGAAACTCATCGATTTAGATGGTAGTTTTTATAGATACTCTCTTAAAAAGGGTATAGAGCTGTGAGTGTGGCAAAGGAATGGCTTAAAGCTGCACAGGATGATTTGATTTTGCTCGAGGATATCAAAAATAATAACCATATTACTAATTTGATAGCCTTCCATTCCCAACAGGCCATAGAAAAGTCTCTTAAGGCTCTTTTAGAGTATCAACATAAAAAAGTTCCCAGGACCCATAAACTTCAACAACTAGTGGATGTACGCGCTCTGCCATAATAGTTG
>NZ_PTQW01000028.1 GCF_004343725.1 Treponema sp. J25 | reverse complement strand
GCCCTGAGAAGGGCCCCGCCGGGGGTGAGCCCGGAGTGGGGGGGAGCGCCTGATCGCCTGAGCCGTGGGGCTGAGCAATGGGCCGGGCGGGACGCCCGGCCTGGGGGGAAATGTCGAGGCGGCGAAGGAAGCAGGCGCGAGGGGGGAGCCGCGGCGGCCTGGGTGGCGGTTTGGTGCGGATTAAGCTGAAAGGGGAGCGGTACGGTGCTCCCCCTCTAGAGCCCCCCTAGAGGGGCAGGGTGAGGATGGTAGGGTTGCCGCTGGTTGGCCGGGGAAAGCCTCGCCCTTACCGTAGATACCCCACAAAAATATTTACCACCCCTGCGCCGAGGATGGCCCAGAGGGGATTGATTTTTGTAAAGGCGGAGACCCAGAACGTAATGAGGGCGTAGCTTAAAAGGATGGGATCAAGAGTTGTGGGGCGGAGGACCCAGCCCGTCATGAGCATCATGGCAAGGCTTGTGGTTTTTAGGGTTTGATTAAGGCGGCTGGATGCGAGGGTGAAGCGCCGACTAAGCAGCAGAACGATGGTAACGAACAGTACTGGTATGGTGACTACCGAGAGGGTTGCGATGATGGCCGACAACCACCCCCCGTGGTACCAGCCAATCATGGTGGCTGCGTTAAGGGCTACCGGACCGGGTGTGGACTGGGCAATGGCAATAAGTTCCCGAAAGCCCTTTTCATCGATCCAGCGGGGGACCACCGCGTTTCTGATGATGCCTACGGTGGACCAGCCGCCGCCCAGGGAGATGAGTCCTATCTGGAGAAAGGTCAGGGCTACTTCGAAGATTTCCATAGGCCCTCCCACCAGTACAGAAGGGGGAGCGCCCCCAGTAAAAGATATATACTATATGCAGGTAGCAGAATGAGCAGAACCGTAAGAGAGCCCAGGGCAATGAGTCGGTGGATGCGCCAGGGGAACCGTTTTAGGTTTTTCCAGATCATGGCTGCTATGACGCCAGGAACCACCGCCCCTGCTCCCTGGAGGAAGGCCTGAACCTGGGGGACCTCCTGGTAGGTTAAAAGGAGTTTGCTTACCCCCACGATGACCACAAAGGGGGGGAGCAGCACCGCCCAGAAGGCCGCAAAGGCCCCCCAAAAACCACAGAGCTCGGCGCCCACCAACAGGGCTGTGGAAAGAGCAAAGGGCCCGGGGAATAGCTGGGCCCGAGCAAAGATGTCATAAAATCGTTCCTCACCCATCCATCCTTTTTTTTCTAAAGCTCCCCCCATCACAGGCACAATAACATAGCCCCCGCCGAGGGTTACGGTGGTAATCTGGGCAAAAAGGAGAAAAAGTTTCCAGGGAGTAGCAGGGGGCTGAGGGGGGATTTTTTTTGTTGAAGAAGTAGATCCCCTGTCCTGTGGTGAAATATCGGGGACAGCTTCAATAGTCAAAAGCCCTTGGGAAGGGATCCCCTGGTCTTTTTTCTTTTTGAAAAGGAGCTTTTTCATGGAATATGTTATATAGCGATGAGGCTCGCCTGTCTATGAGGAGAGGGGCACCGTGAGGATGCACCTTGTCCCTTTCTCATGTTCCCACGCAAGAGTTCCTTTAAGTTGTGATGCCAGGGTTTCTATAAGCTGAAGGCCAAAACCTTTTTTAGGAGTTTCCGCAGAGGGCTCGATAAATCCGGGACCATTATCAGAAAACTCTATGCGGAGATTATTTTCTGTTTTGGCGATCGAAAGATGAATTTCCAGGTCTTTAGGGTCTTTTTTGCCGTATTTTAAGGAATTTGTTATAAGTTCGTTCAGAATGAGCCCCAGGGGAATCGCCTGATCGAGGGAAACCATGAGGGACTCTCCCTGGAGGATAATCTTTGGTTGTTGATCCGGGGTAGTAAGATCCGATACCAGGTTGATCAATTCCTGAATGTAGCGATAGAGGTCAATCTCCTTTTCGCCCTCCTTTTGGTACAGCATTTGGTGAATCATTCCAATGCTATCAAGGCGGCTTACCATGCTCTCCCGAAAGGTTTCGCAATCCGTAGTTTCTTCAAGAATCAGGAGACTCCGAATCAACTGCAGGTTGTTTTTTAGTCGATGGTGCATCTCCCTCATCAAAAGAGATTTTTCTTGAATAAGTGCGTGAAGGTGCTGTTCTTTTTTCTGAAGCTCCTCGATTTGGTTTTGGATGGTCTGTGCCATCTCGTACAGGGCGTATTGAATCTGACCGAATTCGGTGAAGGGATGTTCTGGCTGGATAGGGACCGAAAAGTCCCCCTGTTCAAGAGAACGGATCATCCCAAGGGTTGATTTTAGCTTCTTCCCAAAGAGAAGGGCGTATAATCCCTGGGCTCCCCCAAGACTGAGGAGAATAATCAACAGGATGAGCAGGGTTTCCCGGATAAAGGTCGCAAAGGTGGCGGACGTTACATAGTTCATGGGAAAGCTGTACATCACCGTTATGTAGGGCCGCTGGGTGGCGGGGGCGTATAGTTTCTGGTAGCCATACCACATTTGATGGAGAGAATCGGTGATAATCTCGAACGTGCCCCGCTCGAGGGGAAACTGGAGTTGGTTCCACACCTTAGGATCGATGGGACGCCCTATCGCCTCTGCTTGCTGTTCCCGCGGAAATTGAAAAAGACAGATACCATCCCTGTCTATGAGATAGATTGTTGTGTGGGCAGGAATAGTAATTTTTGAAAGGATCTCCTGATATCGTTCCAGGTTAAGACTTGCCGCAAGGATACCAATGATATCCCCCGCGTTATTCAGGAGGGGATAGGCGTATCCTATAATGCTGCTTCCATCGAGGATGGACCGAACATAGGGACCGATAGCAAAGGCTTTCGTTTGTAAGGTTTCTTGAATATGAGGACGCATGCTCAGGTCTGTTCCTGCTTGAAGGCGGGCTGAAATCAACACATTCCCTTTTGGATCGGTGATATTTATATTGAAAATATTAGGATCCTTTGTAAGGATAGAAGTGAAGATCTCGAGCACGTCCTGAGAATGCATCTGCTTTACCGCCGGTACCATGCTCAGGGTGGCAAGGGTCCGTTCAATCTCCACGGTAAGACCCTTTTGAACTTCCGAGAGCACATCAAGGATCTTCTCATGTTCTTTAAGGGTGTTCTCTTTGAGATAGGTGTAGCGGTCTACCTCATTGATAAGGAGGATCACAAAAATGGGAAAAATGGTTACCAGAATAATGAGCCGAAACGAAGCTCGAATAGATAGATGCATATCCATAGTATAATAAAGTGGGCTCTTTTGCTGCAAATGTTTTTATTTGTTGTTATACTCCTTCTATGACCTTTCAACAATTTTCTGGGATTGTGGAATTACGAACCAAGATTGTAAGCCTTTCAACGTATTCTATTGCCCTGGGGTATGCCCTTGCCACTCGTGGAAATGTTTCTCCCCTGGTGGCGGTGCTTACCCTGCTTGCGGCGCTGGCGGTGGATATGGGGACTACCGGTTTTAATACCTACTTTGACTGGTACCACAATGTGGATGATCCCCGGTTCAATCGGGAGGATGCAAAGGTGCTCGTGCATCAGGGGGTCTCTCCGGGCTGGGCGCTTCTTATCAGTCTTGCCTGTTTTGCGGTGGCCGCTCTTCTGGGCTTGATAATTGGTTTTTTAACCAGCCCCCTGGTGATCCTAGCGGGCTTTGTGTGTATGCTGGTGGGTTTTTTTTATTCCGGAGGGCCCCGGCCGATTTCTTTTACTCCCCTGGGGGAATTCTTTGCGGGGGGCTTTCTAGGGGAGGTGTTTTTCCTGATTTGTTATTACATTTTTACGGGAACCCTCACTGTAGAGGCCTTTTTCATGGGAATTCCGCAAAGTCTTACCATTGGGGCGATCCTTTCGGCCAATAATAGCTGCGATATCCAGGGGGATCGTACGGCGGGGCGGAAAACCCTGGCTATCCTCCTGGGACCCCAACGGGCGCCCTGGCTTGTGTACGGAGAGGTGATAGGGGCGCTGGGGTTGTTGGCCCTGTATTGCATCAATGGACTTCTGCCGCTATGGGGCCTTTTCGGTGTGGCGGCGGGGGCGATAGCTATTATAAGAGAATTTGTGCGTATGCACCGATGGGGGTATCGTCATGAGACCAAGGGCCCTATCATGGGAGGAATTTCCCGCGTTTTTTTATACCAGACGGCGGTGTACATTTTTATTTTTATTGTAATGATTTGGCAAAAAAGCTAAAAATAGCTTAGAATTATGATATGTTTTTTCGGGGCCCTGTATTTGGGGTAGTGTTTTTTGGAATCCTCTGGCCTTATTCGTTCCTTGTCGCGGGAGGGCAGCAGCAAAGTTCTCCCTTTTTTTCTGAGAAAAGAACAACCCCTTCTTATACTATTCGCGTAGTTTGTGATGATGATTACCCGCCGTATTGTTTTCGAAACAAGGAAGGGGTTTTGCAGGGGATCATTCCCGATCAATGGAAAATTTGGTCACAGATAAGCGGTATCCAGGTACAATTTGAAGGGATGTCCTGGTCGCGGGCGCTTCAGGTGATGTATGAGGGGAACGCCGATGTTATTGATTCGGCATTTGAAACCCCCGAACGGCTATGGGAATGGGATTTCCTTCCCCCCTATGCGGATATTTCGGTTTCTGTGTACTATCACAAGAATATTTCGGGTATAGGTGGCGTACAGGATCTCCGGGGGTTTCGAATCGCTGTAAAAGAAGGAGATGCGGTTATCGGTGTATTGGAGCGGGCAGGAATACGAGATTTGCGCTTGTATCCCAGTTATGAATCGATTATCCGGGCAGCAACCCAGGGTGATGTGCGTATTTTTGCTATGGATGATCCGCCAGCCCATTATTACCTGTATAAGTATCAACTGGAGTACGATTTTCGGGAAGGCTTTACCCTTTCCCATGGCCAATTCCATCGGGCGGTGCATAAGAAGCGACAACCCCTCCCTGATGGGCGAGATCTCTATCAGGTCCTTACTGAAGGGTTCCTCGCTATTCCGGAGGCCCACTATCGGGAAATACAAGAGCGCTGGCAAGGAGTTTCCCTGGGGCTTCCGGTAAATTGGTGGGTCCTTTTTTGGATTGGTCTTGTCGGTGGGGTCCTTATCTTGGTTCTCCTCGTGTTTACCTGGACTCTTCGTTTACAGGTGGCCCGGCGAACAACCCTTCTGATTCAGAAAAATCGGGCCCTCCTTGCGATGCAGCGGGAGACCCTGGCCTTTATCGAGGCCCTGCCGGACCTTTTTCTTATCGTGGATGCTACCGGGCGGTATCTTAAGATTATGACCTCTAATAAAGATCTCCTTTTTAAGGAACCGGCGCAATTGTTAGGAAAAACAATCGATGAAGCAGAATTCTCCCCTGAATTTTGTGCCGTTATAAAGAACGCCATTCAGCAGGCCCTGGCAACGAAAAAGGTGGTAGTGCTGGAATACGACCTTACCGTTCTGGGGGGGCCAAAGCATTTTGAAGCCCGGGCGGTACGCCTTGGCGAAGAAGAGAAGGTTCTCTTTATTATTCGGGATATAACCGAAGAATATCAGGTCAGACAGGCCTTAACCCTTTCGGTACGAGAAAAGGAAATCCTTCTGAAAGAAATTCATCATCGGGTAAAGAATAATATGCAGATAATTTCCAGCCTGCTCCAGTTGCAGAAGGATTCCATAGAAGATCCAGAACTGATGGAACGGCTGGAAGAAACCCAGCAACGGATCCGCACCATGGCCCAGGTGCATGAGGTATTGTATCATTCGGATCAGCTGTCTGCGGTGAATATCGCCGAATACCTCAGCAAGGTCTTTTCGGAGCTCTCCATAACCTATTACGAGGTGGCCCACCGGGTGCATTGTACGCTGGATCTGCAACCGGCGGAGCTTTCTCTCGATACGGCCATTCCTCTGGGCCTGATTGTGCATGAACTCGTCTCAAATGCCTTTAAGCATGCCTACCAGGGGCGATCTGAGGGGACGTTCCGTCTCAGTTTTTATCGAAAAGGGGAAGGTCGCTTCTGTCTAGAGGTTCGAGATGATGGGCCAGGGCTCCCTGAAAATTGGGCATCGCTCCAAAGCCAGTCCTTAGGGCTTACCCTGGTACAAGCCCTGGTGCAACAACTGCGGGGTACTCTCGCGGTAGTGAACCAGGGGGGAGCCTTAATTCAAATTATATTTTAAGAAGGTTGTAATTTAACAGAATGTTACCCTCAGGGTGTTGCACACCTCAGTACTACGCGCTCCTCGTTCCTTCGCCGCCGTTCGGCTCTCTGGTGGCAGGAGTTTTTAAGTACCATATCCCGAAACTGCGCACTATACCGAGCCATACGTCACCTCCTAAAACACATAATGTAGGTGACTTCTATTCTGGCAGAGCGCGGAACCGACGGTACTGAAAATACTCCGAGCTGAAGGATTATTACGGCCGCAACGGAAGGTGGTGGAGAAGAAACGAGATTTACGGCTGGTGAAACAGCGACTGAAGGCCTTAGAGAAACTCCAGGTGGATGTAAAGTACCTGGATGACATCCCTGAGCTGTATGAGGAATACCGACGCCATAAGCTCCCCAAATACCAGTTTACGGCCCGCTGTGTGCGTACGGGGGCTCTCTTTATTGCCTATGGGCGAGAAAAAAGCGTTACCAACGCAGCGCTGTTTCTCCTTACCCTTCATGAGCATTTCAAGCGATATGGGATTCGTTTAGAGGGGTCAGTGGTACAAACGGATAACGGGACGGAGTTTACCGCCCCGTGGAACAGCAACAAGGTCACGATATTCACCAAGCTCGTCGAACGATGCTGGGGAGCCCATCATCATCGTATTCCACCGGGAGCAAAGACCTATCAAAGTGATGTGGAGAGTTCCCATCGGTGGATTGAGGAAGAACTGTACGCGGCTGAGACCTTTGCTTCCGAGCAGGAGTTCTTGCAAAAGGCAGCCCAATACCAAAAGTGGTTTAATTGCTCACGGTATAATCGCTACAAGGGAAATACACCGTTAAATTTGGTACGAGAGACATACCCAGCATTACCGGAGGAGGCAGTGGTATTTCCACCAGTTATTCTTGACAATCTACTGGTTCAGTATAAAGCTGAACTTGCTCAATGGGCTACCTAATGTCTAGGGGGGTACCATGTCTGTTAAACAACCATATAAGTATCAGAAAACTGTTTTACCATGGTTCCGCTGGCAGCTACCATGGCATCCAAAGTACCAGCTTGGACTTCTGCAAGCAGCCGTGAACCGGGAAATTCTTTCCATTCAGCTTCCAGCCCCACATCCTTGTAGACTGGAGCAAGTGCATCATATCATATAGAAACTTAAGATGAAGTAGCCCCAAGTACAACTTTTTATTGACCGAACACGAAAGCACAGGAAACAACCAGAACGGAATAATAATTTTGCAACGCATAACCTTCTCCTTGCAGGTTAGTTGGTACTGTTTTTAGTTTAATGCAAGGAACAAGAGGCTGCCACTTTTTTAATTTAAAGCGGCTATCTGCGGGTTGGCTCCACAGAAGGCCGCTTGTGAGCTAAATCGCAGGCCAATTTGCAAGGAGATACCGTTCCGCCTCTGCGTTCCATAGCTCCCGATGTTTGTTGCATAAGGCTGCAAGCTGCGCAAAACGGCCATCGGTCTTGCCCAATTCCGCAAAGTCCGCAATGGCAGTCATGGGCATGCTTATTTGGGTATACACGAGCTTTTTCCCCGCCGGCCTGTCTGGCAAATGGAGCGTCGCTTCCGCAGCACTATCAAGCCCCCCCACATGGGTTACCATGACTGCCGGATTGATCCGCCCCTGTTCGGACAAAAGCAGGGCTTCCCGCATATCATCCGTATTGCCGCCAGTAGTCCCCACAATATGGGTCGCCCCATAGTGGACATTGTAGAAGTTCACCTTAGCGCTGAAGGCCGTATCTACCGGGCCTGCAAAGAAATTAAGACACCCATCCTTTCCAAGGATTGCGTCTCCCTGTTCTACCACGGGGGCCACCGGCGCAAACACAAAGACGTCGTCATAACCCGTGCCGCCGTTTATCTCGATAAGACGTGCCACAGGATCGGATAAGACCGCCGTATTGATGAACAGAAGTTCCACACCCCGCCGTTTCTGTTCTTCCGGCGGGAACAGGGCCGCCGCACGGGCAAGACGGCCTTCATCAATATCGGTTACCACGAGCCGCCGGGGATGCTGCTCCATCTGGAGGGCATAGCTCACAGCCCCAAGCCCCATGGGCCCCGCCCCAGCCAGGATCGCCATGGTGCCGCCGGGCAAGGTACCCATGCGGTGTTCATAGCTACCCATGGTGGTATGGTAGCTTGCATGAAAGGCCCCAATAATGCAGGACATGGGTTCCGCCAAGGAGGCCATAAAAAAGGCTTCTCCCCGGTAATCGAGGAGACAATCCAGTTCCATCACCTCCTGGGGCATAATGGCGTAGGTGGCATCGCCGCCGCAGTACCGATAGGAATAGCCCGGAGAATCCATGCTGCCCTTATAGTTCAGAGCGGGCTGCAGGGCAAACTTTGCCCCAACGGTATATTTCCCCTGCCACTTTTTGCCCACCTTTTCGATAATCCCCGCCGTTTCATGGCCCACAATGACCGGTTCCTTGTCTATATTTTTGGGCACCCGTTTATGATCGCTGCCAAGTTTAGCCGCCTTGTAGGTCGACATACAAATAGAATCGGAAATAATTTTTACCAGTATTTCATCATCCTTTATTTCAGGAAGCTCGAACTCCTCAAGCCGCAGATCCATTTTGCCGTACAGCCGTACTGCCTTTGTTTTCATAGCAACTCCTATAAAGAAATGTAGGTCACCTGCGAAGCATAATGTTCCAGGTCCGCGCGGGATGGGGATGCAGTGCCTTCGGCGGCGACGGCGGCGGCCCCTGCGCCTATCGCAGCAGCGACCATGGCACTGAGCGGCATATGCTGGTCCAGCGCCTCATGCCGCTCAAGCGGCGCATGCCGCTCAAGGCTCATGGCCAGGGCCGCTACCATGGCGTCCCCGGCGCCCACGGTACTTTTAGCCTCCACTGGAAGCCCCTTTGCATAGAGGGCCTCCTGGCGGTTTACAAACAGGGCACCCTCGGCGCCGAGGGACACCACCACCGTTTCTGTTCCCGAGTCAAGGAGGCGCAGGGCCGCCGCCGCAATGTCATGCAGAGCTTGCGCCGCAGGCTCCTGAAAAGGTCGCCCCACAAGCCGCTCCAGTTCGTGGATATTAGGCTTTACCAGGGTCGGCCCAGCCTCTATCCCGAGCCTGAGGGCTTCCCCGTCCGCATCCAGTATGGTGCGGTAGCCTATACTGCGGGCTTTTTGAATCCACTTTTTATAGATATCAGCCGGGGTGCCCCGCCCAATGCTGCCAGAAAAAACAAGAATCGTTTCTCTATCGGCCCCTGCAAAAAGCAGCGATTCAAGTTCAGCCAAGGCCGCACCGGTAAGCTCCGGCCCCTGGTCGTTAATATCTGTATGGGTCCTGTTCCGGGGGTCCACAATCTTTATGTTGGTCCTCGTCTCTCCATCAACCCATACGAATTGATGTTCTATTCCCAGATCGGTCAGGTAGCTGGCGATAAAGCGGCCCGCGCTGCCCGCGGCAACTCCGTAGGCGCAGCTTGCCCCCCCAAAGGCATGTATCGATTTTGAGACATTTATCCCCTTGCCCCCCGCATCGAGCCGGGATGCCTGTATCCGGTTCACCTGGTTTACCGAAAAGTCTTCGATAAGGACAGTCCGGTCCACCGCGGGATTCAGGGTGAGCGTCCTGATAGACCTACTCATTGTGAATTGCCTCAAAAAAAGCTCCCAGCACCCGCTGTGCCTCTTCTTCGTTGCCCCCTGAGACCTGCAAGGTTACCTGTTCCTGGTATTTTACCCCCAGGGTCAGCATATGGAGCATGCTTTTCCCGTTAATGACCTTTTCGCCTTTGATTACCGTAACGGTTGTATCGGGGAATTGTTCGTTAGCCGTGTCCACAAAGAGCCGGGCAGGCCTTGTGTGGAACCCCGTGGGGTTAATGATGGTATAGGTTTTTTCGTTCACCCTATTACTCCTGAAATATATTGATGAATTGCTTCGGCGCTTTCCAGACGGAGCGCCCGTTCTGCCCATTGGGCTGCTTCTGTGCTTACCAGGGCAGCGAGCCGGGACCGGATCCGGGGCACCGATGCGGCACCCATGCTGAGTTCGGTAATACCAAGACCCACAAAGAGGGCAAAGGCTTCTGGGTCTCCCGCAAGCTCGCCGCAGACACCGATCCAGATACCATGGGCCTTAGCAGATCGACTTGCCATGTCAACCAGACGCAGCACTGCCGGCGACAGGCCCCGATTGAGATACGCCACAGACCGATTCATCCGGTCGGCCGCCATGGTATACTGGGTAAGGTCATTGGTACCCACACTAAAGAAGTCCACTTCGGGGGCAAAATGATCCGCCAAAAGGGCAGCGGAAGGGATCTCGATCATTATGCCCAGTTCCCAGGTCTCGGAAACGGGAATATTCCGCTTTTTTAGGTTCGCTTCTTCTTCGATAATGATAGTCTTTGCCCGCCTGAGTTCTTCCAGGGTGGCCACCATAGGAAGCAGAATCCTCAAGGTTCCAAAAACGCTTGCCCGAAGGAGCGCCCTGATCTGGGTTCTCAGCAGGTCTTCCTTTTCAAGGCAGAGCCGAATGGCCCTGAGGCCTAAAAAGGGATTAGTCTCCGGTTCCAGGTGGATATAGGGGATCTGCTTGTCCCCACCCACATCCAGTGTCCGGATAACCACGGGTTTTCCCTTCATCCTTTCCAGTACATGTTTGTAGACCTCAAACTGTTCGTCCTCCGAGGGCATGGCGGTCCGGTCCATAAACATGAATTCGGTGCGGAATAGCCCTATGCCGTCGGCGCCGTTCCGAATCGCTCCCTCCAGGTCCTTAATGCTTCCGATATTGGCGGCAATTTCTATTTTTAAGCCATCCTTGGTAAGCGAAGGTTTATCTGCAAAGGCTTTAACAAGCTGCAGTTCTGCCTCATAGGCTTTTCGTTTTTCTTCATATTCCGAGAGGACACCGCTATCCGGGTTCAGAATGACCATACCGGAGTTTCCGTCCACAATAACGGTGGTGCCGTCCACAACTTCAGGAAGCGGACCAATGCCCACCACCGCGGGGAGACCTAAGGACCGGGCCAGTATGCTCGAATGGGAAACGGCGCTCCCACCTTCGGTCACAAAGCCGAGCACCATGCTCCGGTCCATCTGTGCAGTCTGGGAAGGAGTTAAATCCACCGCGGCAAGCACCGAAGGCTCTACCAGCTTGATAGACTCTTCCCCTGTTCCCTGCATATTCTGTACAATCCGAGAAACTATGTCCTCAATATCGCGGATACGGCCGGTAAAAAGTTCATCCTCAAGCTGACGCAGAAGCTCCATAAACATAAGGCCCGTTTCTCGGACCGCAGCCGCCGCATCCTTGTGTTCATCAAAAATTTTCCGGCGGACCTCTCCAAGGAATTCCGGATCCTTTAATATAGAAAGATGGCTCGCAAATATTTCGGCCTTTTCCTGGCCCAGCTCGGCAGCGGTCTTGTCTCGTAACAGAGTCACCTGTTCGCGGGAGCGTTCCAGGGCCTTCGAAAACAGCGCCCATTCTTGGTCCGGTATCACTGCTGCGGCATCGCAGCCCGGGGCGGAGCGCTGAGCTGCTTGTTCCCGGTAACGAACCAATGGGCCTATGGCGATTCCCGTCGATGCGGGAATTCCCTGCAATCGGTAGGTCATTATCGCTTCTCCACCGTTCCGACCACGTCCAGTATCTCTTTGGCTGTCCGGGCAGAAAGCAATTTTTGCAGCTGTGCGTCGTCAATACAAATCTGGGCAATATTGGTAAGGAGGTCGATATGCTCATTCCCGATAGCAGCAACAGCAATGAGCAGTTTAGCAATCCGGCCCTTGCCAAAGTCCACACCGCCGGGAACCTGTACCACCGCAAGGCCGGTCTTTTTCACGAGCGGCTTAGCGGCTTCAGTTCCATGGGGCACCGCGACCCCATTTCCCACATAGGTTGTGGAAATACTGTCCCGCTGGATCATTGCATCAATATAACCAGGTTCTATATAACCGGCCTGCAACAGCAGTTCACCGCAGGCGCGGATAGCCTCTTCCTTGGTGCTGAATGCTGCATTCAGCTTTATTGTTTTTTCAGTCAGCATGGTTCCGGACATGGTGTATGCCTCCTTGGTCCGTATTGTATAATTGTTGGTAGTAGGTGCGTATTTCCTGTTCCGATCCGGATTCCAGCAGCGCAAGCACATCGGGATCCAAAAGCGAAACGCTGATTTCATTTAATAACGAGAGGTCCCCTTCTTTAACATTCTGGGGTGCCAGCATGAGTAAAATTGTTTGGGGAGAAACAGGCCATAATGCAGGGGCTGTTAACAGGGGCTCTGAAAGCCGGTGTACAGAAAAAAAGGGAGCAATAATCGCAGCCCCGCGGGCATGGAGAAAGAGACAGCGACTGCCCGGCAGGAGAATTCCATGGTCCGCAGATCTGCGCAAAAGGGCTTCATAGGCCGCATCACTATCTGAGATAAATCCTTTGCGGGCCGCTATTTCAATCAATCTTTTAAGAATATTTTCCCAATCTGAGCCATAAGTACAGGATGAAAAAACAGAAATATGTTCAATTAGGTCCTGGATAGTATTCTGCAGAGAAAGGGCAGTCTTGCTTACATCAAGAGATAATACAGTAGCCCCGTTCTGAGTCTCCTGTTGCCGTTCAGGGCTCCCGTTCGTGAGGTTGCTATTTAAAAATGAACGGATTTTTTGGACCCCTTCGTCAGAAAGGAGAGGATCTACCAGAATATAACGCTCCAGAGGAAGCGGCAAAGGGATAGTAGAAATCAGAATGTCCCAGCCTTCAAGCGGCATGGTCTGAATATCAAACCAGGACACATTGGCGACGAGCTCAATTTCGGGTATTTTTTCCCGCAGCCGGCTCGCGAGCATATTGGCACTACCGATACCGGCGGAACAGACAACCAGGGCCCGATACCGCCGGCGTTCCCGTTCCATTCGGGAAAGGGCAGAACCAAAGTGAAGTACTAAATACCCCACCTCGTCGTCCGGAACAGAAAGGGTCGGGAATAGTTCCTTGAGTAAATCCTGCAGAACGGTGAAGAGTTCTCCGTATTCTTGCCTGATCCGGGACAGCAAGGGATTTTTAATCGGTAATCTATGTTGGAGCCGGTAGAGGGCGGGAACCCAATGGGCCATGAGCCCGTCCCGAAGAACCCGGTCAGCATTTAAATTCTGGCCCAGTCTTTTACCGCATTTTTGAATGAGAAGATTTATTTCTGGCAGTACCTGCAAATTATCCGCCAGGAGTTCTTTCCCGAGACGCTCATGCCGGGCTCCCCGAAGAAAGCGTTCCACCATGTGTATTTCCTCAGGGTCTACCGGTACTGAAAAATGGGAGAAGACTCCGCTTACGGCAGCCATGGCTATACGCCGTACTTCCGGATCAACGGCAAGGCTCTGGTCCGAGGCTGCTTGAAAAGCCTGAGGAAGTGAATATCCGGACCGTTTTCTCACCGCTGCTACTGCAAGTACAAGCACAAGCTGCAAATAATCCTGGGGCGCCAGGTCAGGCAAAAGATCCCGGGAAAGCCCTGCCAGAATATGTTCAGCGTAACGGATATACTGGAGTGGCACAATCCGGAGAGCCAGTAATTCGGCCTCCTCCATACATAAGGAAGAGACGGCCGCTTCGGAACGGAGCAGCGAGAGGAGGCCTCCTTCGCCAAACTGCTCCCACAATAAAAGGACCAGGGCTTCCCGCTTTTGCGTTTCGCTGCCTTCCAGCTTGAGCCCCATTCCCTTGCGAAGGGTGAGCTGCAGGCCCTGCAATGCGAACCAGGACTGGAGTACATCCAAATCATGACGCACCACCGGAACGGAGCTGTAGAGCTCATCCGCCAGGGCAGAAAGTTTCATCGCTTCGTCTGTTTCAAGGAGTAAAAAGCACAACATCCGCTGCCGTTCCTCAGGGGAGGTATCGCTCGGCACGGTTGCAAGCAGATCCTGCCGGCACCGGACAAGTTTTTCTGTATCCCCTGTAAGCTTTATGCCTAGTCCCGGCCTCGCATTGAGCATGAGGCCATAATCCCGTTCAAGGCTTCGGGCAAGGTGCACCAGTTCCCGGTGCACCGTTTTAATACTGACCTGTACTGCATCGGCAATATGGGCAAGGGTAACCTCCCGCTGTTCATCAACAAGAATCTGAAGAATCTTTCTTTGCCGTGTTGTAAGATTCATCGTACCAACCTACCCTTCTCGCTCATCAACCTTGTATAACCTTATTATGCTTTTAGTTTTTCCACGAGTACATCGTATTCAGGACTCTTTAAAAAGTCATCGATCGAAATGTGCGTTGCATTCGGCAGGGTTGCACGAGCCCGTTCAGTTAAAGATTCATGGGTTATGACGATATCCGCATCTTTCGGAAGATCATTAATCGCGCAATTGGTAACAGAAATCTGCAGTCCCGCCTTCTGTATTTTCGATCTGAGTATGCTTGCACCCATGGCGCTGGATCCCATACCAGCGTCGCAGGCAAAAACGATTTTCTTTACAGTCTTTTTGGAAGATACCACATCGACCTTGAGCTTGGAACCCTTGAGAGCTGCAGTCTGAGCAGCAGCTTGTTCTAGACCATTTTCAGCTTCGTTCTGCTTGGTAAACTTAAGGAGCAGATAGGCCACTACGAATGAAGCTACAGAAGAAAGCAGTACCCCGGTCAGCATGGGGAAGAGGCCGCCTTTGGGGGTCATAGCCAGATAGGCGAAAATAGAACCCGGAGAGGGGGTTGCCACAAGGCCTGCGCCGAGGATGGAGAAGGTAAAGGTACCTGTCATACCGCCAGCGATTGCCGCGAGGATCAGTTTCGGATTCATCAGTATATAGGGGAAATAAATCTCGTGGATACCGCCCAAGAAATGGATGATAATGGCACCAGGGGCTGACTCTTTTGCCATACCCTTGCCTGCAAGCCAGTATGCAACCAAAATTCCAAGGCCCGGACCGGGATTGGATTCCAGCATAAAGATGATAGATTTTCCCGCCTCTGTAGCTTGCTGTACACCAATTGGCGCAAGCACCCCGTGGTTAATCGCATTGTTCAAGAAAAGCACCTTGCCAGGTTCAATAAAAATGTTTGCCAGGGGGAGTAAATCCAAGGATACGATGGACCTAACGCCGGCGGCCAGCGCATTCGAGATAAACATGACCGCAGGAGCAATGACCAGGTAAGCCAGCAGGGCTAAAATGGTGCCCAAAATACCCATGGAGAAGTTGTTCACCAGCATCTCAAAGCCCACAGGGATTTTGCCTTCAAAGAGGGCATCCACTTTTTTCATGCACCAGGCCGCGATAGGTCCGACAATCATGGCACCAAGGAACATGGGAATGCTGGAACCAACAATAATGCCCATGACTGCCGCAGCGCCGATAACACCACCCCGGACATCATAAACCATTTTTCCGCCCGTATAGCCGATGAGCAGGGGCAAAAGGTAGGTAATCATGGGGCCGACCAGCTTTGCAAAAGACTCGTTAGGGATCCAGCCCGTCGGAATAAAGAGCGCAGTAATAAGACCCCAGGTGATAAAGGCCCCAATGTTGGGCATTACCATTCCGCTTAAGAAACGGCCGGTTCGCTGGATATGCATGCGGGCGCCGGTCTGTGTAGCACCTTGTACAAAATCACTCATGTTCTGAACCTCCAATGGGGCCAGTATATCCACCTTCTGTCACGAGGGAACTGCAAGATAATGAGTAGAAGACAAGAATATTATGGACAATCCTAATTTGAGTAAGCCGATTCGCCCTTGTCTTTTAGTGTTTTCCCGCTCAATCCCTCCCCAAAGCCCCAAACGAGAAAGTTCCAGTTCTAAAAAGGTGTGGCCCACGCCCCATAGATCCAAAAATTCCCGATAGGCCCGGTATTCTGGATAGTCCCCCCGCGAAATCCCATCTTTACAAAGTGAGGGAGATGATAATCTCGATGACTGAAGATAAGAATAGAGAACAATACCCCGAGCGTTAGTGGCAAGTTATACTCGCCGAATTAACGGAAACAAGGAAGATCCTGCGAAAGTTCTGCAAAAACTGGAACATTAAAAAACTAATGACCTTCCGCCGATCAAATAGCCTACATAGAGAAGCTGAATCCGAGTTTCAAGGAGCAGCATGTGGAGAGCACGGGGCCATTACTGTGTCAGGATACTTTTTCGTAGGGACCCTGAAGGGGGTTGGGCAGGTGTACCTGCATACCGTGGTGGGCACCTATGGGAGCTATGTCTTTGGCTTTTTGCACACGACCAAGCAACCGGAGGCTGCGGTGGCGGTGGTACATAACGAGGTGCTGCCTTTCTACCAGACCAACGGGCTCGCCGTCAAAGCGATTCTTACAGACAACAGCCGTGAGTACTGCGGGACAGAGGCCCACCCCTATGAACTGTATCTTGCCCTGAACGATATTGAACACCGTCGGACCCAGGTTCGCCATCCGCAGACAAATGGTTTTGTCGAACGCTTCAACTGCACCGTTCGGCTCTCTGGTGGCAGGAGTTTTTTAAGTACCATATCCCGAAACTGCGCACTATACCGAGCCATACGTCACCTCCTAAAACACATAATGTAGGTGACTTCTATTCTGGCAGAGCGCGGGGGCTGCGTTTTTAGGGAGATGACATTTTTTCTCCCATTGTTTTTTAACAATGCTGTAGCCGCTGCAATACTTAAAAAATATGCAAAAAATATTTTAAATCCTGTATATTCTTGCAAAAAACTCTTGTCAAAGTACGCGGGAATGGCTATCATGGATACACTACGGAGGATTCGTAACCATGGTGGTGGTACTCTCAAAAACCTGCTCTTCCCGGGATCGGGAGCGGATTCGCTCCTTCTTAAGTGAACGGGGTTTTTCTGTGCGGGAACAGGTTTTTGGGGATGATGATATTATCGGGGCCACGGGAAAAGGTCAGGTGGACCTCCGGGAACTTTCCCTGCTGCCGGGAGTAGAACGGGTGGCCCAGACCTCAAAGCCCTATGAACTGGCCTCCCGGGAAACCCATCCGGAAGATACGATTGTGACAGTGGGGCCCGTAACCATTGGGGGAAGCCGGATTACGGTGATCGCCGGTCCCTGCGCGGTGGAAAGTCGGGAGCAGATCCTGGAAACCGCCGCCCTGGTCCGCGAGTCGGGGGCGGTGATGCTCCGGGGTGGGGCCTACAAACCCCGGACAAGTCCCTACGCCTTTCAAGGTTTGGGAATGAAGGGCCTGGAATACATGCGGGAGGCCGGGGATGTGTACGGTATGCCCATCGTTACCGAGGTGGTGTCTCCCGAATTAGCGGTCCAAATGCAGGATCTGGTGGATATGTTCCAGATTGGGGCCCGGAACATGCAGAACTTTGAACTCCTTAAAAAAGTAGGATCCCTCGGAAAGCCGGTGCTCTTGAAGCGAGGCCCTTCGGCTACGATAGAAGAATGGCTCCTTTCGGCGGAGTATCTCCTTGCCTCAGGTACAAAGGATGTGATTCTCTGTGAGCGGGGTATCCGCACCTTTGAAACCTATACACGGAATACCCTGGATATTTCGGCTATCCCGGTGGTACGTAAATTATCGCACCTTCCCATTATTGTAGATCCCAGCCACGCCGTGGGAATCCGAGCCAAGGTAAGCCCCGTGGCCTTAGCGGCCATTGCGGCGGGGGCCAATGGTCTTACCATTGAGGTGCATCCCCGGCCCGAAGAGGCCCTCTCGGATGGACCCCAATCCCTTTATCCTGAACAGTTTGAAAAACTGATGCGGGATATCGAGGCCCTGGCGCCGGTGGTAGGGAAGGAGTTGCTCCGTACCCCCCTGCCGGCACCTCTATTGTCCCGGCGATGGGGTAAGGGATTTACTGCGGCAGGAGAGAAGGGGACTCCCCAAGAAGCCTCCTCGCGGGCGGAACCGCGGGAAGAAAAAGTTGGTCCCGCTTCCTTTGGGGCGGGAGAAAAGGAATCGGCCCTGCCGGTGGTGGCCTTTTCAGGGGAGAGTGGGGCCTTTGCGGAACAGGCTATTTTCCGCGCCTTTGGCGAAGATGTGCCCCGTCTGCCAGTGTCGTCCTTTCAGGCGGTGTTTAATGCGGTGCTGGATGGCTCAGCCCGCTATGGCATGGTGCCCGTAGAAAACAGCCTTGCCGGTTCGGTCCACGAAAACTACGACCTTTTTTTACGGTACCCTGATATCACCATGGTGGGGGAAATAAAGCTCCGGATTGTTCACTGTCTTATTGCTCATCCGGATGCCCGACTTGAAACGATTCGGATTGTTCGAAGCCATCCCCAGGGCTTTGCCCAGTGTCGGGATTTTCTGGAGCAACATCCTGAATGGACCCTGGAGCCCTGTAACGATACGGGAACTTCTGTGGCATCCCTGGCTCGGGAACAGCGGATCGATGTGGCGGCCATCGCGGGAGAGGCTGCAGCCCACATCTATGGGCTTAAAATCTTAAAAGAAGGGATAGAAACTAATCCCTTAAATTACACCCGGTTTATGATTATCGGTAAGAGGGGCGCCTGGAGCGAGACGGCGGTTCCTTCCCTGGCAGAGATAGCGGCCCTTATTCCTCCGAGCCTGGGTTCGGGATTGCCCAACAAGGCCTCATTAGTGTTTTCCACACCAAACGAACCGGGCTCCCTGTTCCAGTGCCTTAAGGTACTCAGTGAACGGGGAATCAATATGACAAAGCTAGAGTCCCGGCCTATTCCCGGGAAACCCTGGCGATATCTGTTTTATGTGGATGTCTCTATTCCGCAGGAAGAGGGGATCTTCGATGCGGCCATGGAAGACTTAAAGACGAAGACCGAGGACTTCCGGTTCCTCGGAGCATACCGGGCCTCTTTGTAGGCTCCTAGCGGGGGTAGGCATGAAACGGCACGTGGTGTCGGCCCTGGTGGAAAACCGCTCAGGTACCCTGAGTCGAGTGGCAGGGCTCTTTAGCCGTCGTGGTTTTAATATCGACGGCCTCACGGTGGGCGAAACCGATGATCCATCGGTGTCTCGCATGACCATCGCGGTGAGCGGGGACGAACAGATCCTCGATCAGATCGTGAAACAGCTGAGTAAGCTGGTGGATGTGATTTCCGTTCGGGAACTGGCGCCAGAGTCCTGTATCCGACGGGAACTGATGTTAGTAAAAGTTAAGGCCGATGAACACACCCGGCCGGCGGTTATCGAAATCGCCACTATTTTTAGAGCTCGAATTATAGATGTATCTCCCTCCACAATTACCCTCGAGGTAACCGGCGATTCTGACAAGCTGGAAGGCCTCCTTCTCCTCGTACGCCCCTACGGCATTCTAGAACTAGCCCGCACCGGTCTAGTAGCCCTGGAGCGTGGAAACCTAGTACTAAGCATTAGCATTTAAGGCACGGTATTTTCCTGTGGAACAGGGCCAGTAGATGGGCCGGTTGCTACGGGAGCTTCGAAACCGGAAATCGAAAAAAGTTCCGGTCAGGACTCCTTAAGCATCGGTTTCAGCAATACTGAAATCCCTGTGATGCCACTGAAAAGATGCCGGCCCTATCTCATATTACACACGAAAGGAGTAGTGTATGGCAGTATTGTACTATGAAAAGGATTGCGACCTAGGTGCCCTAAAGGGCAAGGTGGCGGCGGTGATTGGGTATGGATCTCAGGGACATGCCCATGCCCTTAATGCAAAAGACTCGGGACTTAACGTGATTGTGGGCCTGTACGAAGGTTCAAAATCCTGGAGCCGGGCCGAGCAGGCGGGATTCAAGGTGTATACCGCCCGGGAAGCGGCCGAAAAGGCGGACTTCATCATGATCCTTATTAATGATGAAAAACAGGCCAAACTGTACCAGGAATCCATCGCCCCGGCTCTGAAGCCTGGAAAAACCCTGGCCTTTGCCCACGGTTTTAACATCCACTTTGGCCAGATTGTCCCACCCAAGGATGTGAATGTGGTGATGATTGCCCCGAAGGGGCCGGGTCATACGGTTCGGGAACAGTACGTGGCTGGCGCCGGGGTGCCCTGCCTTGTGGCGGTGCACCAGGATGCCACCGGCGATGCCAAGCGGATTGCCCTGGCATGGGCCGCGGCCATTGGAGGCGCCCGGGCAGGGGTTCTGGAAACCACCTTTAAAGAAGAAACAGAAACGGACCTCTTTGGGGAACAGGCGGTTCTCTGTGGAGGTGTTTCGGCCCTCATGAAGGCGGGGTTTGAGGTCCTCGTGGAGGCAGGGTATCAACCGGAAAGTGCCTACTTTGAGTGTATGCATGAGATGAAGCTCATCATCGACCTGGTGAATCGGGGTGGGCTTTCGTTCATGCGCTACTCCATCTCGGACACCGCCGAATACGGGGACTATGTCACCGGTCCCAAGATTATCACCGAAGAAACAAAGAACACCATGCGGCAGGTTCTGAAGGATATCCAGAATGGAACCTTTGCCAAGAATTGGATCCTGGAAAACCAGACCAATCGACCCTTCTTTAACAAAATGCGGGAAATCGAAGCCCGCCACCCCATCGAAAAGGTGGGTAAGGAGCTCCGCTCTATGATGAGCTGGCTCCCCAAATCAGAAGTATAGCGAGGAGGTGCCCTATGGCCCGTACCATACAGATTTTTGACACAACCCTCCGGGATGGTGAACAGGCCCCCGGATGTAGTATGAATCTTCAGGAGAAGGTAGAAGTCGCCCGGCAACTCGAAAAGCTGGGGGTGGATGTGATGGAAGCAGGTTTCCCCGCGGCAAGTCCGGGTGACCTCGCGGCGGTGAAGGCCGTGGCTGGGGTAGTAAAAAACAGTGTTGTGGCCGGTTTATGCCGGGCCCTGGACAAGGATATTGATGCGGGATGGGAAGCCCTTGCAAAGGCCGCAGCTCCCCGGATTCATACGTTTATTGCCACTTCTCCGATTCATATGGAGTACAAACTTAAGATGTCCCCCGATCAGGTACTGGAACGGGCCGTAGCGGCGGTGCGATACGCAAAGCGGTATTGTTCGGATGTGGAATTTTCTGCCGAAGATGCCTCCCGGAGTGATCCAGACTTCTTGTGTAAGGTCTTTGCGGCGGTCATCGATGCGGGAGCCACGGTGGTGAATATCCCTGATACGGTGGGCTACGCCATTCCCGAAGAATTTGGCCGCCTGGTTCAATATGTAAAAGAACACACCCCCAATATCGATCGGGTAAAAGTCTCGGTCCATTGCCATAATGACCTCGGCCTTGCAGTGGCCAATAGCCTTGCTGCCCTGGTCCATGGGGCTGACCAGGTAGAGTGTACCATAAACGGCCTGGGCGAACGGGCAGGGAATGCCTCCCTGGAAGAAATCGTCATGGCCCTGCGGACCCGGAAAGATCTGTTTGATCTTACCTGTCGGGTAGATACCACTCAAATTTATGCCACCAGTCGCCTCGTATCCCAGGTAACCGGCGTCCGGGTTCAGCCGAATAAGGCCATTGTTGGGGAGAACGCCTTTGCCCATGAGGCGGGTATTCATCAACATGGGGTACTTGCCAATCGGGCTACCTACGAGATCATGACCCCCGAATCGATTGGTATTCCCCGGAACCGTATGGTGTTGGGTAAACATTCAGGGCGCCATGCCTTTGAGGAGCGCATAAAAGACCTGGGCTTTACCCTGGAACCCCAGGCCATAGAAGAGGCCTTCCAGCAGTTCAAAATACTGGCGGACAAGAAAAAGGTCGTCAGTGACCGGGATATAGAAGCCCTTATTGCGGGAACCACCGCCACGGTGCCGGAAACCTATCGGCTCGATCGGTGGGTGGTGAATTCCGGTTCTACCATGAGTGCCACCAGTACCATCCGGCTTGCCCATAAGGATGGAACCATCCATGAGTATGCCGCCGTAGGGGATGGACCCATCGATGCGGCCTTTAAGGCCATCGATCATATCATTGGGAAAGAACCGGATCTGGAGGCCTTTGAACTGGGGGCAGTCACCGGTGGAGAGGATGCCCAGGGAGAGGCCACGGTGAAGATCGCCTACGAGGGGCGGCGCTGGAACGGTCGGGGAATTTCGACGGACATCATCGAGGCGGCGATTAAGGCCTACATTGCGGCTATCAATGCCATGGAATGGGAACTCGCGGCAGTGGCCAACGGGAATGGAACAAAACGGGAGGTAAGCCAGGGTGTCTAAACAGGACCTTCAACGGACAGTAGAAATATTTGATACCACCCTCCGGGATGGGGCCCAGGGTGAGGGTATTGCCTTTTCGGTACAGGATAAACTTGCCGTTACGCAGGCCCTGGATGAACTGGGGGTTACCTGGATTGAAGCAGGGAATCCGGGGAGTAATCCCAAGGATATGGAGTTCTTTCGGATTGCCCGGAGCCTTTCGCTCCAGAACGCCCGGCTTTGTGCCTTTGGGGCTACCCGTAAAAAAGGCGTGACCCCCCAGGAAGACCCCAATGTACGGAGCCTTTTGCAGGCAGAAACGGATGCGGTGGTGCTGTTTGGGAAGAGCTGGGACCTCCATGTCACCGAGGTGCTCCGGGTAAGCCTAGAAGAAAACCTGGCCATGATCCGGGAGACCATCGATTTTTTTAAACAGCAGGGCAAGATCCTGATTTACGATGCGGAACACTATTTCGATGGCTGGCAGGCTAATCCTGAGTATGCCCTTCTTACTCTTAAAACAGCCCTGGAAGCCGGGGCGGATCGGCTGGTGCTCTGTGATACCAACGGCGGGAGTTTCCCCGATCGGATTCAGGAAGGGGTACGCCAGGTTATCAATCTGATTGAGGAAGTAGGGGGCCCGGCCTACAAAGAATTCTGTGCCGGTCCTGGCAAGGGACTCGCCGCAACAGAAGCGGCGGGGTACCTCGTGGGTATCCACTGCCATGACGATGCGGGAATGGCCACGGCTAATTCGGTGATGGCGGTAATGTCTGGGGCCCGCCACGTCCAGGGGACCCTGGTGGGCTTTGGGGAGCGCTGTGGCAATGCGGCCCTGGCGGCAATTATCCCCAGCCTAGAGATAAAACTTGGCTACCGGTGCCTCCCGGAGGGAAAACTCCCCCGAATTTCGGAGCTTACCCGCCGGGTAGCGGAGATTGCCAACGTGGCGGTCCCCGAAAGCATGCCCTATGTGGGGAGCCGGGCCTTTGCCCATAAGGCGGGGATGCATGCCGATGGGATCCTCAAGGTGCGCCGTTCCTTTGAACATGTGGATCCTGCCCTGGTAGGGAACGACCGGCGCTTCCTGATGAGCGAGGTAGGGGGCCGTTCAGCCATTGCCGAGCGGGCCAAACGGATCGATCCCAGCATCACCAAGGAACATCCGGTGACGGCGGCGGTGGCCGCCCGGCTTAAGGCCCTGGAAGCAGAGGGCTGGCAGTTTGAAGGGGCCGACGCAAGCTTTGAGCTGTTGGTGCGCCGGGAACTGGGAAAGTATAAGCCCCTCTTTTCTATAGAGAAATATCGGGTGGTAAGCGAACATCCCAGCGCGGATGCAACCACCTGCGCCAACGCCTGGGTAAAAGTCCAGGTTGATGGAACCATCGAAATCGCTGCCGCCGAGGGGGATGGTCCCGTGAATGCCCTGGACGGAGCCCTCCGGCGAGCCCTGGCCCGGTTCTACCCTGAACTGGGGCGGGTGCGGCTATCAGATTATAAGGTTCGGGTTATCGATGGCAAGGACGCCACTGCCGCCAAGGTGCGGGTCCTTATCGAGTCTACCGATGGCCAGGAAACCTGGACGACCGTTGGGGTCTCGGCGGACATTATCGAAGCAAGCCGCAGTGCCCTGGTGGATGCTATCGAATATAAGCTCATCCATGATATTGAGCGTCGCTTTAAGGCGTATTTGTAAGCTACTGAGGAGGAATAACGATGACCTATTCAATAGCCCTGGTACCGGGGGATGGCATTGGACCGGATGTAGTCCACCAGGCGGTGGAAGTCCTTGATGCGGTGGGAGACCGCTTTGGACACACCTTTAATTATGTAGAACTTTTAGCGGGCGGTTGTGCCATCGATGCCACGGGAGAGCCCTTACCGGCGGACACCCTGGAAGCGGCTAAATCCTGCGATGCGGTGCTTTTGGGGGCGGTTGGTGGCCCCAAATGGGAAACCCTGCCGGGACATCTCCGGCCTGAACGGGCCCTCTTGGGCCTACGGGCGGGGCTGGGGGTGTACGCCAACCTCAGGCCTGCCCGGCTTTTGCCTCAGCTCAAAGAGGCCTGCCCGATAAAGGAAGATGTTCTTACCGCAAGTCATCCCGAAGGAAAGGCCACCTTTGACCTCTTGATTGTGCGGGAACTGACGGGGGGCCTCTACTTTGGCGAGCGGGGGCGCAGCAGCGATGGCGAATCTGCCTTTGATACGGAAACCTATTCCAAAACAGAGATTGAACGGGTGCTGCGGGCGGGCTATCGGGCCGCGGCGGTACGGCGGAAGAAGCTCTGTGTGGTGGATAAGGCGAACGTCCTTGAATCGAGCCGGCTCTGGCGGGAAGTGGCCGCCAGAGTAGCCCCCGAGTATCCCGATATCGAAACCACCTACATGTATGTGGATAACTGTGCCATGCAGCTTGTTCGGGCGCCGGGGCAATTCGATGTGATTGTGACGAGCAATCTCTTTGGGGACATCCTTTCCGATGAGGCCAGCGTCCTTACCGGTTCTATCGGCATGCTTCCCTCCGCAAGCCTGGGAGACCCCGATACAAGTAACGTGAAAAATGGAAAACCCGTAACCATGGGACTCTACGAACCCATCCATGGTTCGGCGCCGGATATTGCCGGTCAGGATGTGGCCAATCCCCTTGCCACCATTTTATCGGCGGCGCTCCTCTTACGTTATTCCTTTGGGCTTGAGAAAGAGGCCCAGGCTATCGAAAAGGCGGTGGAGCTTACCCTGGATAGGGGATATCGAACGAAGGACATTGCCTCCAAAGGGGCAGGTTTAACAAAGGAGAAGATTGTGGGAACCGTTGCCATGGGCAAGGCGGTGCTGGAAGCCCTGGAAGCGGTTTCTGTGTAAAAACCGGCCCAGGCCGGCATACGAAGGAGAAGCACTATGAGAAGCGATTCCGTAAAGAAAGGGGTAGCCCGTGCGCCCCACCGGTCCCTGTTTAAATCCATGGGATTTATTGATGAAGAACTACAGCGGCCCCTCATCGGTGTAGCGGTAGCGCGGAGTGAAATCGTACCGGGCCACATTCATCTAGACAAGGTAGCCCGGGCGGTAGCCGATGGGATCCGTATGGCCGGGGGTGTACCTATCGAGTTCCCGGTTATCGGGGTCTGTGACGGAATCGCCATGGGCCACGAGGGGATGCGTTATTCCCTGGTTACCCGGGAACTCATTGCTGATTCGATTGAATGTATGGTAATGGCCCACGCCTTTGATGCGGTGGTGTACATCCCCAACTGCGACAAGATTGTACCGGGCATGCTCATGGCCGCGGCCCGGCTCAATATCCCCGCGGTCTTTGTGTCCGGTGGGCCCATGTTAGCGGGCCGCTCCTATGGCCCGGTACCCTCTGGAACAGCCACGACGTCAGCCCCTTCTGGTGGAAACGCGGGAGGACCTGAGGCCCAGGCCAATCCCGGACGGCCCGTAAGCCTTACCACGGTATTTGAGGCGGTGGGAGCCGTAGGGGCCGGCCGGATGAGCGAAGCGGAACTCCTGGAACTGGAAAATAATGCCTGCCCCGGCTGTGGGTCCTGCGCGGGTATGTTTACGGCCAACTCCATGAACTGTGTTACCGAAGCCTTGGGAATGGGACTCCCCGGCAACGGGACAATCCCCGCGGTGTACGCCGAACGCATCCGTCTTGCCAAGCAGGCGGGCATGCTGGTGATGAAGGTCCTTGAACAGAACCTGAAACCCCGGGACATCATGACAGAACAGGCCTTCCGCAACGCCCTGGCCCTGGATATGGCCCTGGGGTGTTCAACCAATACGGCCCTCCATCTGCCAGCCATTGCCCACGAAGCGGGGGTACGGCTTACCCTGGATATATTGAACGAGGTGAGTGCGGTAACCCCAAACCTCTGTCGACTTGCTCCGGCAAGCCAAACCCATATTGAAGACCTTTATGCGGCTGGTGGAGTACAGGCGGTTCTGAAGGAACTGGCGAAGAAAAACCTGATAGATACCTCTGCAAAGACCGTCTATGGTACCATCGCGGATGCGATTCGCACCGCCTATAATCGCAACCCCGCGGTGATTCGTCCCATAGAGAATCCCTATTCACCCACCGGTGGGCTTATGGCTCTGCGAGGCAACCTTGCCCCCGATGGGGCCATTGTTAAAAAGAGTGCGGTGGCCCCCCACATGATGCGCCATCGCGGGCCGGCCCGGGTTTTTGATTCGGAAGAAGCGGCCTTCGAGGCAATTATGGCGGGCAAAATTAAAGAAGGGGATGTGGTGGTAATCCGTTACGAAGGGCCCAAAGGCGGCCCCGGGATGAAGGAGATGCTTGCCCCAACTGCCGCCCTGGCTGGCCGGGGACTTGATGCATCGGTGGCCCTTATCACCGATGGTCGTTTCTCGGGGGCCACGAAGGGGGCCGCCATAGGACACGTATCGCCGGAAGCCGCCGAAGGGGGACTCATCGCCCTTATCCAGGAGGGGGATTCTATTCAGATTGATATTGAGGCGGGCCGGCTCGATCTCTTAGTGGATGAGGTGGAAATTGAACGGCGACGAAAGGAATGGAAGGCCCCGCCGCCAAAGGTGAACCATGGATACCTGGCTCGCTATGCCCGCCAGGTGAGTTCTGCGGCCCAGGGGGCCATATTCAAAGGAGAGTAGCCATGCAATACACAGGTGCCCGGATTTTAATAGAATCTTTGATAGAACAGGGGGTGGATACCGTCTTTGGGTATCCCGGCGGAGCTGTTCTTTTTATCTACGATGAACTGTACAAACATCGGGATCGGATCCGCCATGTGCTGACAAGCCATGAACAGCACGCGGCCCATGCGGCGGATGGGTATGCCCGCTCCACCGGTAAAGTGGGGGTCTGTATTGCTACCTCTGGGCCGGGGGCTACCAATCTGGTAACCGGCATTGCCACGGCCTACATGGATTCGGTTCCTATTGTGGCGATTACCGGCAACGTGGCCACCAATCTTTTGGGCAAAGATAGTTTCCAGGAGGTGGATATTGCGGGCATCACCATGCCCATTACCAAGCACAACTGGATTGTCAAGGATGTGCGGGACCTGGCCGAAGTGGTGCGGGAAGCCTTTATCGTGGCGGCCTCGGGGCGGCCCGGGCCAGTGTTAATCGATATCCCTAAGGACGTTACCGCCGCGGTCTGCGAGTGGACCCCCCGCTCTCAGCATGTTCCCGAAGAACACCAGAGCCCCGTTGCCCTGGCCCGGGCCGCCCGCCTCTCGGCACGGTCAAAGCGATCGACCTTTACCGAAGAAGACATAACGGCGGCGGTACAGCTTATTACCCAGGCGAAGCGGCCCTTTATCTATGCTGGCGGAGGGGTGCATATCGCCGATGCGGCCACAGAATTGCGGGCCTTTGTGGAACGGCTGAATGCACCGGTGGCCTTAAGCCTTATGGGAAAGGGGGCCATTCCCCACGATCATCCCCTGAATACGGGTATGATCGGCATGCACGGAAGCGTGGCCAGCAATAAGGCGATCCAGAAGGCAGACCTGGTTATCGCCATCGGGGCCCGCTTCTCCGATCGGGTGGTAAGCCGGGCCGATAAATTTGCCCCCTCTGCAAAAATTCTTCACATTGATATCGATCCTGCGGAAATCAACAAGAATATCCGTTCCGAGCAATGGATTATTGGGGACGTAAAGGTGGTGTTACAGAGTCTTCTAGAACAGTTACCTGAAAGAATGGAAAGTGACTGGAACGGGGATGTGGCGGAGCTCAAAAAGATAGTTCCCGAAGCCCATAGTCGACCTGTTCCGCTGCACCCACGGTTTATTATGGAAGAGGTTGCCCGTCGCCTGGGTCCCGAGGTTATCGTTGCCACCGATGTGGGTCAGCATCAAATGTGGGCGGCCCAATTCTATCCTATAAATAAATCCCGTTCTTTCCTTACCTCAGGGGGCCTTGGAACTATGGGGTGTGGCATGGGACTTGCACTGGGTGCGAAGCGGGCCCATCCGGATCGGTCGGTGGTCCTCTTTACGGGCGATGGGTCCTTCCGTATGAACTGTGGGGAACTTGCAACCAGTGCTAACTATCACTTACCTATCCTCATAGTGATTTTGAATAACCGGGTGTTAGGGATGGTGCGTCAGTGGCAAACCCTCTTTTATGATGAACGGTATGCCGAGACCACCCTGGATAGGCCACCGGACTTTGTGAAACTTGCCGAGGCGTATAGCGCCCATGGATACCGAGCAGAGGATGAAAAATCTTTTGTGGCAGCCCTGGAAAAGGCTCTCAAGAATATCAGTGATGGCCATACCGCCTTGATTGAAGCAATTATCGACATGGATGAACAGGTGCTCCCCATGGTGCCTGGTGGCAAGGCTATCGACGAACAAATCCTGTAAAAGAAGGTAAAATTGCAGAAGGCTCCGACAAAGGTCGGGGCCTTTTTTTTGTGATTATGATACGCTTTCTTCCGGTAAGTAACCCTGTCTTACGGCAGGCTGACCATAGGGAGAAAAATTTTCAAAAAAAGCGTATTAACTCCTATTCTTTCCGATAACAATAAACAATCTCTTGGTCCTCTTCTTTTAGCCCTTTGAGACGCCTTAGTTCTTCCAGGATTGCGGGATGGGTTATTTCGGTATAGGGGATGAGCCCCGATTGGGCCAGGCTTTTATTGATAACCAGTTGGTTCTTTTCTGCTAAGGCCTGGATGCGGCATGCCAGGTTTATCCCGTAGCCCACATAATCCCGATACTTAAGCTGGGAAGCTTCGGCGGAGATCTCGTATTTATACAGGGTTTCTGAAACGAGGGACCCTCCTAAGCCAAGCTGAGGATGTTCACAGAAAAGGTCGGTTTCAAGAAATTCCACGTAGGTGTCAAACACCATAAGGGCTTCCCGGATGGTGTCTTCGGTAGTTTCATCCCAGATGATGAGGGCCCCATCCCCCAGAAGTTTATAGTAAGAACAGCCATACCCAAACTGGTTCACACAGGAGAGAAAGTTAGAGGTAAATTCCTTAATAAGCTTGAATACCCGGCTTTCCTCATAATCCCGGAGAAAGCGGCTAAAATTACGAAGGTCGGTACAAAGAACCAGAGCCCTCGGCTTCATTTCATCCAGGTAATCATTATTGAAGATGTCCACGGGCATTTTCTTGAGCCCCTGGAGGGCGGAGTCATCAAGTTCTACATGAGGATTAATAGGAACAACCCGCGGCTGAGAGATATGGAGAACCTCGGCGATAATATCCTGAACCACCTTATCCGAAGGAAATGTACTCAGTTGTTGCCGATGCAGAATCTGGGGTGTTTCCTGTGAGGTTTCGGCAATGACCAGGGTCCCATCGTCTTCAAACATTAACATAAGCCGGTACTGTTTTTTTGTTTCCGGATCTTCTATACGCCATACAGAAGGATGCACTGTTATCATCATATCGGCTTTATTGTATCACAACTCCTCTTATTTAAGGGAGAGCCTATTGGTAAAAAACACAAAGGGCTCACCGAAAAAAGAAAAAAGTGATACTATGGGGGGTATGGAAACACAACTCTGGTTTTATGTGCTTATTCTGGTATATGGGGCCTTTAACGGTCTTTCCTTTGTGGTGGATGGGCTCAATCTGCGGTATCCTCGACCGGAGATTCCAAATACCTTTGAGGGCTTTATCGATAGGGAACAATATCACCGCCTTCTTTCCTATAATCGAGAAAAGGAATTGTTCCAGCTGGCAGAAGGTCTTGTGTCGTTCATCGTGCTGCTTTTGTTCTTACTGTTCCGAGGGCCCGGCTGGCTTGATGGCTGGATTACCACCCTGGCGGTTACTCCCTTCTGGCGGGGGCTCCTCTTTTTTGGAGTTCTCTACCTGTTTTCTTGGGTTCTGGGGCTTCCTTTTAAGGCCTATTTTGATTTTTCCATCGAAGCCCGCTATGGGTTTAATACCAAGCGATGGGGGACCTTCGTTGCCGATGAACTTAAGGGATTGTTACTAACCGCTCTTTTCGGGAGCCTTGTGTGGTATCTCTTTTATGTTACCTTTGAACATCTGGGCCCCCTCTTTCCTGTAGTTTTTGGTCTTGCCCTCTGGGCCCTGGTGTTACTCATTTCTTCTTTGTATACCACCCTGATTGTTCCACTTTTTAATAAGCTTAGTCCCCTCCCGGAGGGCCCCCTTACAGAAGCTATTACCGACCTGGCGACTAAGACGGACTTTCCCCTCGGTGGTATCTATGTGATGAATGCCTCTAAGCGAAGCCGTAAAAGCAATGCCTATTTTTCAGGACTTGGCCGTTTTAAAAAGATAGTTCTTTTTGACACCCTTCTTGAACAACATGATACAGAGGAAATTCTTTCCATTCTGGCCCACGAGATTGGTCACTATAAAAAAGGCCATGTCCGCCGGAATCTCTTTTTTTCAGGCCTTTCTATTTGTATTACCCTCACGGTGCTGTCGCTGGTACTTACTTCCGAATCCCTTTCCTTGGCCTTAGGGGCGACAGCCTATGGGGTTCACCTGAATTTGTTTGCCTTTTTTATCCTGTATACCCCTATCACGGTGGTGGAAAACCTTATCCTTCTTGCCATAAGCCGTCGTTTTGAGTATGAGGCCGATGCCTTTGCGGTCGCCCATACCGCGCCGTTGTGGTACAGCCGGGCGCTTAAAAAGCTCTTTGTGCAGAACCTCTCGGACCTTTATCCGCATCCCTGGTATGTGCTGTTTCATTATAGCCATCCGCCGGTGCTCCAGCGCCTTGCGGCGGTGGAAAAAGCCACAAAAAGCCACCCCTTTGAAGAAATAACAACTTGAAGGAATCACCATGCGTCCTATACAGGAACTTACGGATACCCAGGCCCGGGGAGTAAAATATGTTCTCATGGATATCGATGATACCCTTACCAAAGAGGGAAAGTTAGTGCCTGAGGCATATCGGGCCCTTTGGGACCTCCACAGTGCCGGTCTCCGGTGTATCCCCGTCACGGGCCGCCCCGCGGGGTGGTGCGACCTGATTGCCCGCCAGTGGCCGGTGGATGCGGTGGTGGGCGAGAACGGCGCCCTGGTATTCTGGGAGGAAGCCACCACAGGCGGTGAGGGCCTTCCGGTACTTAAGCAGTACTTCCATCCTCATGCGGTGCGGAACAGCGACCCCCGGTTAAAGGACATACTCACGGAAGTTCTTCAGATTGATGCACGGCTCAGGGTTGCCAAGGACCAGCCCTTCAGGCTCTTTGACATAGCCGTGGATTTTGCCGAAGAAGAGCCGGTTCTCCCTTTAGACACGGCGGTCCGGGTGGCGGAGCTTGCGAGGTCCCATGGCGCCCATGCCAAGGTTTCCTCAATCCATGTAAATATGTGGATGGGTAACTACGACAAGCTTTCTATGGCCCGGGATTTTCTGCGCGAACGGTTCGGCTGGGATCCGGCAGAGGGGAAGGAAGAGGTGATCTTTGTGGGAGACTCCCCCAACGACGAGCCCATGTTTGCCGCCTTTCCCCTTTCCTGCGCGGTGGCAAATATCAGAAACTATACCCATCTTATAAAACACGGGCCCGCCTTTGTGGCAAACCGGGACGGCGGCGACGGGTTTGCCGAAATCGCCGAACAGCTCCTTAGTCTCCGCCGTGGCAGTGGAAGTTCAACCGGCGGCAGTCCCATCAGAAACTCCATCGGCAATTCCGCTGGCACTGTCCATGAGGATTCCCGGGGAGGTCCTCGCAGGGAAGGGCTATGAAAAACACAGAAGGGGGAGAAAACCCACACCGGCCCCGCCGGCCCGCGTCAGAGAAAACCCGGTCCTGGAAGCTGCCCCTGGGGATGAAAATCCTGTACGAAGATGATGCTATCCTTGTGGTAGATAAGCCCGCAGGGCTCCTTTCGGTAGCCGCCGGCGGACAGCGGGACCGGACAGCCTACTGGATCCTGAATGAATACCTGCGCCGCCGGGGCAAGATGCAGCAGGTTGCGGTGGTCCACCGGCTCGACCGGGACACGTCGGGGGTCATGGTGTTCGCCAAATCGGCGGCAACAAAAAAGACCCTTATGGAACATTGGGATGAACTGGTGATTCGTCGTCAGTATGTGGCGGTGGTAGAAGGGGTTGTCCAGGGCGAAGAAGGAACTATCGACCTACCCCTTATGGAGGACCGCAACGGTCGAATGGTGGTAGCTCCGCCGGGGCGGGGGCTGCAGGCGGTGACCCACTGGAGAGTACTCCAGCGGGGACCTCGCAGGACGCTCCTTTCTCTGGAATTAGAAACAGGAAGGAAGAACCAGATTCGGGTGCACCTTGCGGCTATCGGCTATCCTGTGGTGGGAGACACAAAGTACGGAAATCGCCCTCAAGAGCAGACCCCTCGAAGGTCGGGCCTCGTTTCCGACCGTTACCCTGGGTCCCCCCAGGACATTCATCAGGATAACCGATATAGGAGAACAAAAGAGCCTGGGTATCGCCCGAGCCCTGGTAAGGAACGGCTCTTGCTCCACGCAGAGCTCCTTTCTTTTTATCATCCTGTAACCCATGCCCCCATGGAATTTTCTGTGCCACCCCCTGCAGAGTTCAGGCGGGCCCTGTTAAGGGAATATAAAGGTCCTCTGTTTTTGTGAGAGCCAAGAGTAAGAGGATGGGCGGGGCCACGGCGGATAGAAAACGGGTAGAAGAGAAGAAAACTCCCTCTCCCCTGAGGGCCCGCCGTGAAGCAAGGCCTCCCCTCTAATTAAGAAGATCCTCTACGGATGCCTGGCTTTCTTCCCTTTAGGAGTATCCCCTTTTTAGGTGCCTACCTAATCCTTCCACGGGAAAATAAAGCTTCGCAGAGAGCGGGTTCCCGTTTTTTCCCGTTCCTCTTCTAAAAGCTCATCCCAGGGGATCTTCTTGCGATCTGCCTCAGGGTGTGCTTCGAGCCAGTCGTACTTAAGAAGCCTGAGCCTCAGGGCTTCGTCCATAAAAAGAAGGATCCCCGCCGGCCCCGGGGCAAGAAAGGCAAGAAAGAAAGAAATCGCCAGGATTACTATGTTGTGGAGAAAAGAAAAAACGCAGAGCCCAGGATTGTCAAAAAAGATGATGAAGGATTTTTTGAGCCCCTTTAAAAGGCGCCGATCCAGCCGAGCCTGGATAGTCAGGAAGAACTGCAGGGCCAGAATCACCACCACCAGGGTCCAGAAAACGAGGGATGCGGCAAAAAGCCCCAACAGGTTTCCCATTTTTAAATAAAAAGGGATCGCCGTGGAACCGAGAAGCCAGACAAGTACCCCCAGCCCCGCGAAGGCAAGCCCGGGCACCACCGCATGGGGAATGGCGGCAAAGAACTCACTGAATCCAAAACTTTTGTAGTCCGAAATCTCTTTTACCACCATTGCCGTGGCCGCCAGGTAAATACAAAGCCAGAGGATGCCCCCCACCAGGAGCACCATTCCCAGAATCGGCATATGTTCCAGAAACATCGGAAGCGCAAAGGGAATGGCCGCAGAAAGGATAAAGCCCAGATTTACCAGCACCAGCCGAAAAAGGTTATCCCACAAATCGTAAAAAGTCTTCTTTAGTAAGAACCCTATCATGATGTGCAGTATAACCTGAACGCCCCTTTTGGTCGAGGGTTCCCAGGGAAACAGAAGTCTGATTTTAGCCCCTCGCCAACCCTAAGCTTTTTATGGTACCATGCTTCCCTAGACAGGGGTGGGCCGCATCCCGCGGTAAAAACCCCGCCCGATCCGGTAGGGTCGCATCCCGCGGCACCTAATTCGGACGGCATGATACAAGGAGTTGCTCATGGCAGAAGAATTGCAAGAGTACCAGGGACCTGCAACGATGGAAAAAATCACGTCCCTCGCCAAGCGACGTGGTTTTGTGTTTCAATCTTCCGAAATCTATGGCGGACAGAGTGGCGCCTGGGACTATGGACCCCTCGGCATCGAACTTAAGAACCGCATCCAGCGCTATTGGTGGAAAGAGATGACCCAGCTTCACGATGACATCGTGGGGCTCGATGCGGCGATCCTCATGCACCCCCGGGTATGGGAAGCCTCAGGGCACGTGGAAAATTTCACCGATCCCCTGGTGGATTGCAAAAAATGTAAGGCCCGTTTCCGGGCGGACCAGATCGATCCCGATAAGCTTGCAAAAAAGGAATGCCCCGAATGTGGCGGAGAACTCACCGACACCCGCAAGTTTAACCTGATGTTCAAAACCCACATTGGACCCGTGGAAGATACTTCCAGCGTCATTTACCTGCGGCCCGAAACCGCCCAGGGTATCTACGTAAACTATAAAAACATCATCCAGAGTAACCGGATGAAAATCCCCTTCGGCATTGCCCAGGTCGGTAAGGCCTTCCGCAACGAAATCGTCACCAAAAACTTTATTTTCCGGACCTGCGAATTCGAACAGATGGAAATGCAGTTCTTCGTAAAACCCGGGACGGACGAAGAATGGTTCCAGATTTGGCGGGAGCGGCGCTGGAAGTACTACGAAAAGATGGGCGTCAAGATGGACCACCTGCGCTGGCACCGCCATGGACCGGGAGAACTGGCCCACTACGCCAAGGACGCCTACGACATCGAGTACCTCTTCCCCATGGGCTGGAAAGAACTGGAAGGCATCCACAACCGCTCCGACTACGACCTTTCCCGCCACATGCAGTACAGCGGCAAGGACCTGAAGTACATCGACCAGGATAATAACAACGAACGCTACATCCCCTACATCATCGAAACCTCCGCGGGCCTTACCCGGAGCCTCCTCATGCTCCTCTGCGACGCCTATGACGAAGAAAAGGTGGCCGACAACGGCGACGCGGACGACATCCGGACGGTGCTCCGCTTCCACCCGAACCTGGCGCCCATCACCGTGGCAGTGCTCCCCCTTATGAAAAAAGACGGCCTGGCCGAACTGGCCCAGGAAATCCGCAATGAATTACGGGAGGATTTCGCCACCGACTACGACCAGTCCGGCGCCATCGGCCGCCGCTATCGCCGCCAGGACGAAGTAGGCACCCCCTTCTGCGTCACCATCGACTACCAGACCAAAGAAGACCAGACGGTGACCCTCCGTTTCCGGGACAGTATGGAGCAGGTGCGGGTCCGCCGCGCCGACCTTGTTCAGCGCATCAAAGAGGAAATAAAAAACTATAAGCGGATAAAGTAGGGGAGGGGGAAGGCCTTCCCCCTGGGCCGGGCCTCGGTCCCGGCCCACCCCCTTCTCCGGGGGCACCCTGATTGCAGCCTATTGCCCCCTCCCCATTTTGTCGCCCCCTCTTCCGCGGCCCCCGGCCCCCCCGGCCATCTATTCCATCGTTAGCTCTTATACCGCATTGTAAAAGAAAATCCTATAACGCTGATATTTCCCATTTTTACCTGCGCAGAAATTGTTACCCTATTAATTTGGAGTAAACGTAGTTTTTTACTAAAATCTCCCCCAATGATGGGAGCTATCATGAATTATCTATAGTAAGGCCCCCGAATTTCTAGGGAGGCGGGGGTCTTCCTTAAGATGAAGGCCTTTTATTTTTCCTAGGGTGTTTCTCTACAAAATAAAAGCGTTGCCCCTACACCACATTCACACCCCTCCGCTAAAACCCTAAAAATGAAGGCGCAGAATAATGGCCTGGTTGTAGTTTCCAAAACCTCGGCCAAAGATGTTGATGCCGCCAGGGTGAACCGCATCTTCTTTAACCCCAAGCCGGACCCGGATAGAGTGATGTTCTTTTAGGTGTAAGTCAGGGAGGGTTACAGAAGAAACCTGGACCCCATCGACAAAGGACCCCGCATCGGTCACAAGCCATTTCTTAAGGAGCCCATATTGGGACCCTTCGAGCTTCCACCATTCGGGGGTGAATTTTCCTCGCCGATCCCCAAAATCACCGGGGCTCGTCCAGGTGCCTACTTCTATCCCATTTATCCAGAGGGTAATGTCGGAAAGCCAGTTGGGGTTAGTACCGGGAGTCTCTGAAGAGAGCTCGGCGCTTACCTCGAGGGCCTTGAGGGGTTTATGGGTGTACAGGCTATTATTGGGAAACTGGTACTCTACAAAACCGGTTTCGAACCAGAGCAAACCTGCACTCATCCTGTCAGGATTAAGGAATGAATCCGGTACATCCAGGTAACCGATAATTCCCGTAGTAGAACAAAGCCCACAGGGGGCTGAAACCTGAAAATTGGTAAAAAGGCCAATCGGCATTTCTACTTCGATGGTATCCTCTGCAGGGGGCTCATCTCGAACGAGTTGGATGAGAATTTCGTCAAAGGCGGCGGAACACCGTTTTTGATTTCCTTTTTTTGCGCTTACAACTTCGGTATGGATGAGCCCAGCCCGTTCCAACACCGCTATATTGGTAGCCACGGTCGATTGGGGAAGTTGTAGTCGCTGGGCGATTTCATTCACGTTAAGGGTTTCCCGAACAAGAAGATTCAAGATATTTAAACGAATACTCGAACCCAGGGCTTCGATAATCTCCTGATCATCCCGGGTGTTCAGGATCAAAAATCGGTCATTGTGTTCCATTTTCATAGTATATCATAGATTTTGATATAATGAAAAGGGCTTGAAAGGCGAGAGGAATATTCGGATACTCTGAAATAAAATTTAATTCAGAAAAAAGGGCCTGGAAAGGGTCCCTAATTTTTTGTGCCACCTTTTTATTAAATCACATAAGAATATTGTATTATTTATATTGATATAGAACGATAAGTATGATTGACAATTAAAGAAGAGGGGTGTATAACTTTTATGATTTAGCGCCGCTGTATGACGGTACGACGCTATTGATGGTTAAAGGGGTACCTTAAATGGCTCAGCTTGTTATATCTACACACAAAAAAGGCCCTACTATAGCCCGGGAAATCTATGGCCATTTCTCAGAGCATTTGGGTCGTTGTATCTACGAGGGGTTGTGGGTTGGGGAAGATTCAGCTATCCCCAATATTCAGGGTTATCGAAAGGATGTGCTGGAGGCGCTTAAAAAAATTAAAATTCCGGTACTTCGCTGGCCGGGGGGCTGCTTTGCCGATGAATACCACTGGAAAGATGGTATAGGACCCTATGCAAACCGAAAACGGATGATAAACACCCACTGGGGTGGGGTGGTAGAGAATAACCATTTTGGTACCCATGAGTTTCTGGAACTCTGTGAACTCCTGGAATGTGAGCCCTATATTTGTGGAAATCTGGGGAGTGGCACCGTTCAGGAGATGTCCGAATGGGTAGAATATATCACCTTTGAAGGGGAGTCCCCGATGGCCAATTGGCGCCGTTCAAATGGCCGAGAAAAGCCCTGGAGACTTCCCTATTTTGGGGTGGGTAATGAAAACTGGGGATGTGGTGGCAATATGCGCGCCGAATACTATGCAGACCTCTATCGACGTTACCAAACCTACGTTCGACAGTATGGGCCCAACCCCATTTACAAAATAGCCTGTGGACCGGCGGGAGACGATTATCACTGGACAGAGGTATTGATGCGGGAAGCGGGCCGTTTTATGCAGGGCCTTTCCCTTCATTATTATACCGTACCGGGAGGTTGGGCTAAGAAGAACTCGGCCACCCAATTCTCTGAAGATGACTGGTACGAAACCATGCAAAAGGCCCTCTACATGGAACAACTGGTCCAGCGACACAGTACCATCATGGATCGGTATGATCCAGAGGGGAAAGTAGGTCTTATTGTAGACGAATGGGGCACCTGGTATGAGGTGGAACCAGGAACTAATCCGGGCTTCTTGTATCAACAAAACACGCTCCGGGATGCCCTGGTTGCGGCAATTCATCTCAATATTTTTAACAACCACGCAGGACGGGTAAAGATGGCCAACATTGCCCAGTTGGTGAACGTCCTTCAGGCCCCACTGCTTACCGAAGGGGCAAAACTCGTAAAAACGCCTACCTATCATGTGTTCGACATGTATCAGGTGCACCAGGGAGCCACCTTGCTTGATAGTTACGTGGAAGGCCCGGTACTTGAATGGAATGGAGAGAAGGTCCCGGCCCTCACGGTTTCCGCTTCCCAGCAGAACGATGGGACTATCCATATCACGGTGGCGAATCTCCACGCAAAAGAGGCTGTACCGCTTACGATCGCCCTGGAGAGCTCTCCGCTTCGGCTTTGTACGGGGACCATCCTTACGGCGCCATCTCTTCAGGCCCATAACACCTTCCAGCAACCCAATGCGGTGGTTCCCACTGAATACAAGGATATACGGTTTTCCGGGAATAGTCTGACGGTTTCTTTGCCCGCCCATTCGGTGGTGCTTCTGAAGGTAGAGGTCGAATGAAATGAGGGATCCCCTCTGTCCATCCTGCGAAAAAACGGGGATGTCAAAAGAGGAGCGGGATGCCCTGGTAAGACAAAGCCGTTCCCTATTGTCGCCGTCTGAATGCTGCTCCGAAAAGGCATATTCCGGGCGACTTAGGGTATGCAACTCCTGCGAGGGGCTTCTTCCTTCTGAAACCTGTGGATATTGTGGCTGTTTTGTGCATATTCGGGCGCTTAAGAAAGACGCTTCCTGTCCCTATCCGGGAGAAAATAAATGGTCTGGGCTTTTTTAGGGCGGTTTTCTTTTCTGTTTACTGATTCCCCCTTTCTCTGGTAAGGTGGGGTTAAGGAGGATGTATCATGCCACTAACCTTTGATATGAGCTTTGAAGCCCTGCAGAAGTATCAGGGTATAAACCCAAAACCGGCCGATTTTGATCACTACTGGACCAGGGCCTTGCAGGAACTTGCGGCTACCAACCCAAATCCCGAACTTAAGCCCGCTTCTCTAAAAGCTCCCCACGGCCTGGGAACAGAACCGGATTTTGCAGAATATTATGACCTCTGGTTTACCGGTGTGGGCGGAGCCCGACTGTATGCTAAACTGGTAAAACCGGTGGGGACCGCCCTGCTTCGTCGGCAGGGGGCAAACAAAAAGGGCCCCGCCATCGTTCAGTTCCATGGTTACTCAGGGAGCAGCGGGGACTGGCAATCTCGCCTCGGGCTTGCAGCGGCGGGCTTTACTGTAGCGGCCCTCGATTGTCGGGGCCAGGGGGGCTTATCAGAAGATGTAGGGGGAGTTCGCGGAAATACACTCAGTGGCCATATTGTGCGGGGGCTTACCGATGCCCTGGAAGGAAGGCCTGAAAAACTGTATTACCGGTCCCAATTTCTTGATACGGTGCAGCTGGTGCGGGTGGTCATGGCATTGGAATGGGTGGATGCGGATCGTATCGGGGTCACCGGCTGGAGCCAGGGAGGCGGTTTAACCCTTGCCTGCGCCGCCCTGGAACCCCGGATCGCCCGGGCTGCGCCGGTATATCCCTTCCTGACGGATTACCAGCGGGTATGGCAGATGGATTTAGCGAAGGATGCCTACCAGGAACTGCGGGACTGGTTCCGGCGTTTTGATCCCTGCCATGAAAAAGAACAGGCCGTATTTACTTCCCTTGGGTATATTGATGTGCAGCACCTTGCCCCGCGTATTAAAGCAGAGGTCCTTATGGGAACAGGTCTGATGGACACCATTTGTCCGCCTTCTACCCAGTATGCGGCGTATAACAAGATAAAAAGTAAAAAACAGGTGGTCCTTTACCCCGATTTTGGTCACGAGGACCTTCCTGGACTTCACGATCGCATTTTGGAATTCATGCTGGGGCTCTAAAGATTTCCTCCAGCTATATAAAAACAGTTAAAAAATTGCCGGGGATCTTCCCCGGCAGCGTAAAAGAAAAGATTTTCCTAAGGGAGGGCTCTATCCATGAATCTTACTATCTTTGCTGATAAAAAACAGGGGATACTACATCCGTTTTGGTTTAGTTGTGTAGGTAGTTGTCATGCGGCTACGGCCCTCCGGGCAGATTGGCGGGCCCAGTTAAAAAAGTGCCGAGAAGAACTGGGCTTTACCTATGTTCGTTTCCACGGACTCTTAAACGATGATATGAGTGTCTGTCTCCGCACCGAAGAGGGAACCTTTGAATATTCGTTTTTCAACATCGATTCTATCTTTGATTTTTTGCTGAGCATAGGCATGAAGCCCTTTGTAGAGCTGAGTTTTATGCCAAGCGCCCTGGCTTCCGGTTCTACCACGGTCTTTCATTATAAAGGGAATATCACTCCCCCCCGTTCGTATGAAGAATGGGGGCACCTTATAAAGGCCCTGGCCCAACATCTGGTTGAACGCTATGGACAAGAAGAGGTTCGGACCTGGTTTTTCGAGGTCTGGAACGAACCAAACCTGGATATGTTCTGGACCGGTACGCAGGAAGACTATTTTAAGCTCTATGAATATGCGGCCCGGGCAATAAAAGAGGTGGATAGTCAACTTAAGGTGGGAGGGCCTGCTACCGCCATTGACGCCTGGGTGCCTGAATTAAAAGCCTTTTGCGCAACCAAAAATGTGCCCCTCGATTTTATTTCCACCCATCATTATCCTACCGATTTGGCCTTTAGTCTGGGGACCAATATGGAAGAGCGCATGGCCAAAGCACAACGGGGAGAGCTGGCCTGGCGGGCCAAAAAGGTAGTGGAAGATGCGACGCCCCTGACGGTGTATTATACCGAATGGAATAATTCGCCCAGTCCTCGGGATTACTACCATGACATTCCCTATAATGCGGCTTTTATTGTAAAGACCCTGATAGACATAATGGATTTACCCCTGGGCTGTTATTCTTTCTGGACTTTTTCCGATATCTTCGAAGAGTGTGGTTTCAGTTCTTTGCCCTTCCATGGTGGTTTTGGCCTGTTGACTATTCATGGGATCCCCAAGCCCTCCTATAGGGCCTTTCAGTTCCTTTCTCGGCTTGGGAAAATCCGGCTTTGGGGGGAAGTGCAGAGTCCCAGTTCCACCGTTGATTGGGTGGCGACAAAAAACGAGGAAGGTTTGATGATCCTTCTTACAAATCATCAGATTCCCCTTTCTCCCATCGAATCAGAAAAAGTTGTTATCACTATAAAAGGAGTTCAAAAAATAGAAAAAATCCTTGTAGAACGGATCGATGAAAACCATGGGAATCCTCGGAAAACATGGGAAGCCATGGGGAAACCCGTGTATCTCACCGATGAACAAGTGCAAACCCTTATAAATGCTTCGACGCTATCCCAAGAATCTATTTCATGGCAGGAAAATAAGGGTGATCTTACTTTTAAAGTGACCTTACCACCCCATTCGGTGGTGGCTATTTCGTTGCGGATAAAAAAATAGTAGTTTATCTGTTTTTCTACCCCTCGGGGGTAAAGAATTTTTCCTCTTGTTTTCCATCATATTACTTAATATAGCCCTAATTTACCCCCTAATTTTCTAGGGGGTTTTATGTTTTTTGTTCTGATATACTACATTTTTTATGATAAAAAAACTTGCCAGATTTAAATTCTCCGGTGTATAATTGAGGGAAACCAGGGAAGAATAATATGTAGCGAATAAATTGATAGAAAAATGGTTTTGTATCATCAGGTAGTAATCCTCGCGAAGAAGGCGGGATACTATATAAAGAGACTTTTAAGGAGGATATGTATGAAACGAAGTGCAGGGCAGCGCTGGCGATTAGGGCTGGTGCTGGTGGGTATGGGCCTGGTACTCCTGTTGGGGTGCCAGCCGAAAGGGAAGGGGGGCCAGGCTGCGG
>NZ_PTQW01000027.1 GCF_004343725.1 Treponema sp. J25 | reverse complement strand
AACAATAATCGCGGCCGTCGTATAACGGCATTACCCGAGCTTCCCAAGCTCGTGACGCGGGTTCGACTCCCGTCGGCCGCTTTAAGCCCCATCAAACGGTGGGGCTTTCTATTTTTAGAGCTTATCTATTTATTACTTGCCGGATACTCGAGGTTTTCGGGGAGAGGATTATTGAGGACCTCGAGGAAACGCCGGGCTTCCCATCGAGCCATGCCAACATTGTGATCAAGATAGTTACCACACTCTTCCGCGGAGGCTCCAGGAAGGGGGCCATTGAATTCTGCTATCCAGTTAAAGAGGTTTCGAATCAGCGGCAGAATCTCTCGACTGGTAAGGGCCCCCTCGAAAATCACATAAAAACCAGTGCGACATCCCATGGGCCCAAAGTAGACCGTTTTGGGCCCCCATACCGGATGGTTTCGTAGAAAAGTAGCCCCCAGATGCTCAATAGTATGAAGGGCGGGATTATCCAATACGGGCTCCCGGTTGGGACGTTTTAGGCGAATATCAAAAGTAGTAAGAACGGTTTCCCCAAACCGATCCTGTCGGGATACGAAAATTCCCCGTTCGAGTCGAGTATGATCCACCGTAAAACTGGCTATTTTTTCCATGCCGGTTCTCCTCTTTAAAGCGGTATTTCCTCTTGTTTTCCCATGGTCATAAAAACCGGGGAATCAGAGAGAGCCTCCTAAGAGACTAATCATTTTTTGAACGAGCACGCTTGAATGATGGGATGCCAGGTGAAGAAATTCTTCAAACGAATAGGGCGATTCTTTCCCGGCCACATCGGAGATGGAACGGAGAATTACAAAGGGGACTCCAAAAAGAGCGCAGGTATGAGCAATGGCGGCGCCTTCCATTTCCACTGCGCAGACCCTGGGGAAGCGTTTCTTTAATGCCGTGATTCTTTCGGGATCGTGCATAAAACTATCCCCGGAGCCAATGATACCCCGGGTACAGCGAACGGCAGGAGGAAGGGCTCCTTCTTTTTTCAGATTCTCAAAGGCCTTTTCTGCTATCTCTTCGCTTTTTCGGTCCGCTGAGAAAATAGGGGGCTGTCCGGGAATTTGCCCTGCCTCATACCCAAAGGCGGTAACATCTACATCGTGATACAGGGCCCCCTCTGAGATTACCAGATCTCCTACGGCGAGGTCAGAACTAATGCCGCCGGCCGATCCGCTGTTAATAATCAGCCTCGGTTTAAAGTGATCTATGAGTAAAGCGCATCCTACGGCGGCTTGTACTTTACCGATACCGCATTGGAGAAGTACCACCTCCTGGTTACCGAGCAAACCCTGCATAAACCGGAAGGGCCCGATTGAATGAATGACGGTTTTTGTAAGCGCCTGAGAAAGAAGGGCAACCTCTTCTTCCATTGCCCCAATAATACCTATCATTAAACTCCTCCCTGTACGATGCTTCCTTTGTGGTCTTCACGTTATCGAGTATCAGTGTATACAAAAATAATGTTGAACTCAATGAGGGGCCCTTATGCGGTATGAAGTAGAGAGCACGAAGCCCAGAGCCCCCTCTCTATGTGGGGGTATCCAGAACACCCACAGAGCTTAACCTTTCGACGGGTTTTACAAAGCATATTCTTCTGGATCTACTTCTGAATCTTCTAAAGGTATTTTTATGTGTATATGGGTTCCTTTTTGGGAAGAGGACCGGATGGTCAGGGTACCATGGAGTTGATGGATGCGATACTGGATAGACCGTAGTCCTACCCCTGCAACGGTGGGATTCATAGGAATATCATTAAGTCGTTCATCCCCTTTCCCGTTATCGGAAATAATAATATATGCTGTTCCTGGGGGATCTTCTTTTCCCTCGATAGTGATTTCTGTTGCTTTCCCATGTTTCACACTATTATTTACCGCTTCCTGCACAATTCGATACAAATTAATTGCCTGGGATTTTGAAAGACGGCTTATGTCTGAGGGAATATCCCAAAAGAAATTGTAGGCGCATCCTGTCTGTCGTTCCATGGTGGCACACAGATTTTCCAGGGCCTTCTCGAGGCCCAGGTTTTCCAGTTCTACCGGGAAGGCATCGTGGGCATACTGACGGGTGAGCGTCAATGTTTCATCGATCATCTGAATCACATCCCGTAGTCCTGGATACTGGGGAAGCATGCTTTTACAGTACATAGAAAGCCCCGCCAGGCGCTGACAGATGTCATCGTGAAGGTCGAGACTAAACCGAAGACGTTCCAATTCGCTAATGCGGAGGACCTCTGCTTCGACCGCCTCTCGTCTTCGTGCTTCTGCTTGAATCTCTTCGTAGGCTTTTACAAGTTCCTGGGTTCTCAGTTGCACCTGTTCTTCCAGAATTTGTGCCCGTTGTTTTTCTTTTTCCAGTTCATAGAGCCGTTCTAAATTGTTTGCTAAAAAGGTGGCACAGCTACAGAGATGTGGCTGGGCGTAGTCTTCTGCATAGTACACTAAAATCCCTACGTAGTTGTCTCCACTGCGAAGGGGATACACGCATTGAACAGGATCTTCCTCTTCCTGTAATATCTCTTGAATTAACACCAGCGGCGGATTATCTCCCAGATTTTCTTCTTTGCCCTGGGATTTCTTGTACAATAGAAGTGCCTCCGGCCTCCCTTCTTTTTGTGGGGTTGGAAACACAAACAGATAACAAAGAGGAACCGAAAGGGCTGCAAGAAAATCAGAAAGATGTTGGACCATGCCATGGTAAGTATTGATAGTAATGAGACGCTGTCCCAGGTAACTTAAATTGCGGAGATACTGTTCAGATTTGATGGAAAGATACATCAAAAGGGAAGCATCACTTTCTGTAAAAGACTTTTGATGATTTACCAAGAGTCGATGGGGAAGGGATGTATACCCCTGCAAAATGCCCAAAATAGGACTGGATATAATATGACCAGTACCTGTTTTTGTCTGGCAACCACAGGATTCTCGGAGAACCAGAGACGATTCTACGAATTGAACGGTTGAATGGTTTTCCTTTTTGATAAGATGATCAAGCAGTTCCACCGCCCGTCTGCCAAGTTCATCCAGGGGTTGATGTATCGTTGTAAGAGAAGGATATTCCAGAGCAGCCAGTGGAATATCGTCAAATCCTGTGATGGCACAGGACTTCCAATAGGGATTTTCTGAAGTTTCAATTGCTTTCAGGACCCCAATTGCCATGTTGTCGTTAGCCGTGATAATCACATCAAAGGGATGTTCGGGCCGTTCGTTAAGATATCGATTCGTGATAACCATGCTGGAGTATTCATGAAAGAGCCCATGCTCAATAGTTAATTCAAGGGAGATACCCTGTTGTCGATATTCTTTGATTACTTCCTGAACAATCTGTTCTCGAATGATGTTATCGTGGTGATGAATAGGCCCTCCAATATATAAAAATGAATGGTATTTGTGATCTTCGATCAGATGGCGCAGAAGGCTAGAAAAGGCCTTTTTGCTGCGAATGAGAATAGAAGGCAGATCGAAAAACTGTCTCCCTATAGAAACTACTGGAACGGATCCAAAGGTCTTTTCTAGATAGTTTCTATCTTCTCTTTTTAATTCTCCCCCAATAACCGAAGAAAGCAAAAGAATCCCCGCTACTGAAAGCCATGGAGCAGAATAAAAAGGTTTGCCCTTTAGTTCGGGGCGGAAAATCGTTTCTGACTGGATGCAAATAAGTCGATACTGCTGAGCTTTTGCTGCTTCTCGAACGGCACGGTAAATGGAAATCTGGTATTCTTCATCAAGATTGTTTACAAAAAGAGCTATATGTTTTGAATACACCGGTAAAATCCCCTATATGCAGCTTGTTTATGGGAGACTACAATCAAATGTACCGTATTATATCATAGATTAAGGAGGAAGTTTTTATGAAAATAAAAAAAAGCCTGGTCAGGTTCCTGGTCAGTGTTTTCTTTTGTGTTTTGTTCCCTTCAGTGATTTTTGCTATGGGAAAGAAGGATCAGTCTCAGACTTCTGCAAAACCGGCCGAGGAAGTTCTCTCAGAAAAGATAGTATTTGAAGAAAGCTTTGAGGGAACCCCCGTAGGGTGGACCGGTCGGGCTTCCGAAGCGGTCACCATAAAGGAGGGGCCCGCAGCGGAGGGAAAAAAATACTTGGATATATCGAATCGAAAAGGTACGTGGAATGGTCCTATTCGGGATGTAACCCCTGTGTTAAAGCCCGGTCAGACCTACCGTATTGGCGTATGGATAAAATTTGATGAAGGTCCGGCAAGCCAGAATTTTACCATCAGCCTGGAACGGACCCTGGGGGGAAGTAAGGATTATTTTAACCTTGGTGGAGGAAAGGTTCCGAAAGGGGAATGGACCTATCTGGAGGCTACCTACTCCGTACCGGTGACTAAAGCGGAGGCCCAATATCGACTGTATGTGGAGACCCCCTACAAATCGGATGAGCAGGCCACCGCAGATGATCTTATCCCCTTTGCCCTTGATGCGGTTCAGATTGTCCAATTGCCACCACCCCGGCCACCACAGGTGGAAACCAACATTCCTGCTTTCTATACTCTTTTTACAAACCTGCCCATAGGAGCGGCCATTAATTCGGGTGACCTGGATCCTTCTAAACTTCACCATGGTCTTCTGCGTCATTTTAATGCCTTTGTGTATGAAAACGAAATGAAGCAAGATGCTATGCAGCCGGCAGAGGGCCGCTTTGTGTTTGACAAGGCCGATGCCTTTGTTGCCTTTGGCCAGAAGCAAAAGGCAAAGCTTCGGGGACACACACTCCTGTGGCACAGCCAGGTGCCGGCCTGGTTTTTTCAAGATCCGACGGATCCTTCCAAACCGGCCAGTAAAGAATTACTTCTTTCCCGGATAGAAAAACACATTAAAACGGTGGTAGGCCGATACAAAGGTAAGGTTGATTCGTGGGATGTGGTAAATGAGGTTGTCGATGATAACGGGAATTTGCGGAACTCCCCCTATCTGCGGATTGTAGGAAGCGATGAATACATTGCCAAAGCCTTCCGTTGGGCCCGGGAAGCGGATCCCAATGCCAAGCTCTTTATAAATGATTACAATATTGAATACAAGGGAGCAAAACAGGATGCCCTCTTCAATCTCGTAAAGAAATTGAAGGATGAGGGGGTTCCCATTGATGGGGTTGGGTTACAGGCTCATATCAGTGTGGGCTTCCCGACGGTAAACGATATCCGGAACGCCATTCGACGGTTTGCTTCCTTAGGGGTAAAAGTTCAGGTTACAGAGCTCGATATGTCGATCTATAGCTCTGGAAACGAAGCTAAGAAAGAGGCCGATCGGGAAATCCTGCTTGAGCAGGCCTACAAATATCGAGACTTGTTTACTATGTTCCAGGAAGAGGCCCGGGCAGGAAATCTTGATATGGTGGTCCTCTGGGGGCTTTCGGACGATCGAACATGGCTCAACAATTTCCCTGTTCCGGGGCGCGCTGATCATCCTCTCCTTTTTGGAAAAGACCTCCGGGCTAAGCCGGCCTATTGGGCTCTGGTGGATCCCAGTAAACTGCCTATTGGTATAAAGAATATCTTTGCGTACAAAACCGATAAGATAGATCTTTCTGCTTCTGTGTGGGCTTTTTCCAAATCCCAGCCTATAGTGGATCAAAAAGGGAAAGAGTACGGATCCTTTAAGGTTGTGTGGACCGACAAAGAGGTAGTAGTTCTGGTGACGGTGCTGGATGATAGTTCCCATAAGGATGATGAGGTTCGTCTGTATGTGGAACCTAAAAACCGGCGGATGGAAAAAAGATCGGATGATCTTGTAGTACTTTCGGTACCGCGATCGCAGGCTGTTAACGATACGGGGAAAGAATACCAGATTCTTGCCAGACTCCCTGTTAGTCTTAAGGTCGAAGGTAAAGTTGGTTTTGACATTCAGTTGATAAACGCTTCGGCAGGGGGAAAACAAGTTCAAAGCTGGAACGATTATACCAACAATCAAGAGAAGAACAGCTTGAACTATGGAACCCTTACGATGAAGGTCCTTCCCCGAACGCTTACTGTAAAACGGGGTACCATCACCGTGGATAGGGTAAAGGATGCGTTATGGGATACGGTAGAACCCGTACCGATGACGGTAAAGACCATGGGGGTCACCGAAGATGGTTCCCAGTTCCGGGTTCTGTGGGATGATGACTATCTCTATGTTCTTATGGAGGTAAAGGATGAACTCTTGAATGATAAGAACAGTAATCCCTGGGAACAGGATTCGGTGGAGGTATTTATCGATCAGAACAATGCAAAAACCACCAGTTACGAAGCTGACGATGCCCAGTATCGGGTAAACTTCCGGAATGTGCGAACCTTTAATGGAGGAGACGAAAATCGCTTCCTTTCATCCACTCGAGTTATGGTGGGTGGTTATTGGGTAGAAATGGCGGTTCCCTTTACCCATGTTAAGCCCCAGCCGGGCGCCCTTATAGGGTTTGATGTTCAAATTAATGAGGCCGATGCATCAGGAAATCGAATTGGAATTCGTAACTGGCACAATAATACTAACCTGGGATATAAGGATCCAAGTGGGTTAGGAATTATCCTGTTGGTTGAATAACTACAGGATGCGTAGGGGCCTGTTCTGAGAACAAAATAAATGCTTCTTCTGCCGGGGAAGAATTTCTTCCCCGGCAAAGGTTTGGTTTTGTTTGCTGTATCAAGGGCTTATAAAAAGGATCAGGGTTAAGTGTAGGGAGAAAAGGTAGTGAAAAGCTATGCCTATAACAAAGATTTTACTGGTAGAAGATCATCCCATTTTCAGTAAGGGCCTTGCCTCTCTTATAGAAGCCCAGCCTACCTATAAGGTTGTGGGAGAAGCCCGGAATTGTAAAGAGGCAATAGAAGCGATTTATCGAACCGATCCGGATATTCTTGTGCTCGATTTAAATCTAAAAGGAGAGAATGGTTTAGATCTCATTCAGGATTTACAGTCAATTCATCCTAAGTTGCCTATATTGGTTCTTTCCATGTACGAAGAACGCTACTATGCAGAACGGGTTCTAAGGGCCGGTGCCCGCGGCTATATTATGAAGGCTGAAGCGGGAGACACAATTTTAGAAGCTATTCGGACTGTCTTGGCTGGTAAAATCTGGCTGAGTGAGGCTGAAAAGGCCCGACTCAGTGAGTATCTTACTCATCCTGTTCATATGACTACAAGTAATGATAAGTTTGCATCCCTTTCCCGGCTTTCTAATCGAGAACTAGAGATTTTCACTCTTATAGGAAAAGGGTTTGGAACTATCGAAATAGCTCGGCGATTGAACATTAGCACTAAAACCATCGATACCCATAAGGAACATCTTAAAGAAAAACTACACTGCAAAAATTCTCAAGAACTGCGACAGTTAGCTATTGAATGGCTCTCCTTTTCTGCCTATTCGGAAACGTAAAGGTTTTTCTCAGTTTTTATTCTGAATAGGTAAAATCCCTGATTTTGTAAACACTCAAAAGGCTTTTTACTAGCTTTAAAAGCTTTTGTAAGGAGGATATGTATGAAACGAAGTGCAGGGCAGCGCTGGCGATTAGGGCTGGTGCTGGTGGGTATGGGCCTGGTACTCCTGTTGGGGTGCCAGCCGAAAGGGAAGGGGGGCCAGGCTGCGGGTGGTCAACCGGAAGACTATCCGATAACGATTTCGGTATTTACGATCCAGCCGCAGCAGACACCGCCGCCCGACAACAAGATGTATAAGTGGATCAAGGAAAAGTTCAATGTGACGTTTACGTGGGACATTGCGGTAGGGCAGAAGGATCAGAAGATTGGGACGATGATCGCGGCGCAGGACTATCCAGATCTGATTGAGGTGGATAGCACGAAGTTCATCGAGGCGAAGGCGCTGATACCGCTGGAAGATCTGATAGAGAAGTACGGGCCCAATTTGAAGAAGAAGTATGCCGGGGTGTGGGAGAAGATGAAGGAAGACGATGGGCACATATATTGTCTTCCGAACTGGGGGGTAATCACCGGTGAATACAAGAGCTCCTACTACAGTGAATCGGCGTTGTGGATTCAGAAGGCGGTGCTGAAGGAGTTTGGGTATCCGAAGATCAAGACGCTGGATGA